>JAKONF010000014.1 GCA_022702085.1 Rickettsiaceae bacterium
AGAAATAAATTAAATTAGAATTCATTTTGCAAAATTATGTTACGATTAAGATTATTTATATAAAGTGAAATAGCAAAATATGACAAAAAAAATGTGGTATGAACCGGAGTTTGAAGGTGAAGATGTAACTATTGAGAATAGATTGCGTGAGTATCTTCAAGAACTAATAGATTTATATTGCTTTGATATTTTTAAAGTACCAGAGGATATTACTCCTGATAATTTAGCACAGTTCTTAGAAATTATCTTGAGGCAATATCAATATTATAATTTAAGTAATTTGATAAGTATCGGTGAAATATTTGAGTTTTATTTTCATAGAACATATAAAGATGAGTTTTGTGATAACTTCCTTCCAACTTATCCAAATACTGACCGTAGAAGTATAGCAATGTGTATTCTGAAAGAGTGTATGATAGATAACTATTGGCCTATCTTACCAGAAGAAGTACCTTTTTTAATCGAATGCTTGAATGTTCCTGAAGATGAGATTATTTATATTGAGGAAAAACTAGAAAAATATTTCGACCAATTTGACTTTATAGAACGTGGTAGAAATGAATTTCATAAACGTTGGAAAGTAATAAAAAAACAACGAGAGGAAGCTTTAGCAAATAATCAGCCACTGCCGATACGTCCAATGGGCATCGAGCTATCATTATGCTACAAAGAAGGATTTGAGCCGAAAGAATGAGAGGGCAAATAGAATTAACAAAAGTCAGTAAATAATATTACAGAGTTGATAGTACTTAATCAGAGACTTCTTCTGAAAAATTAAAATCAAACGAGAATAAAAATTTTATAAATGGGGCGAATGATCGGTCTCGAACCGACGACCCTCAGATCCACAATCTGATGCTCTAACCGACTGAGCTACATTCGCCACTAAAGTGAATAGATTTTTACATAATTCTGTAAAATAACATGTCAGCTTTGATAATTGAAGTTAGATTACAATTACCAATGAAGCTGATAAGTTAGATTATTATAGTTTTCAAGTCAAGGATTTATTAGTCTTATCATAAGCAAGGTTTAATCACTTGATAATTTCTTTGACCTGGCAGAAGCTAGTAGTTGCTGAAATTGATTTAAGTTAATAAGTCCTGAAATTAATTTGCCATTTATTATATAAGCTGGTACGCCGTTTATTTTTAGATTACGTGAAACTTCCTGATTTTTCTTTAGAATATTTTGAATTTCTTCTTTATCCATCTCTTCGGTAATTGCCGCATAATCTATCTCAGCTGAGTTTACTGCCGCAATAATTCCATCGTTAGACATTGGCCTTAGATTCATCAGATTAGCATGTAAATTAGCAAATTTTTCCGGAAATAATTTATAGGCAGCTAATGCAACTTTAGCAGAAAATGTTGAGAGATTACCGAGTATTGGGCAAGGCTGGAAGATTACTTTCACATCCTTATCAACATCAATTAATTGATGCAAGTAGTGGTCACCAGTCTTGCAATATGAACAAGCGTAATCATAGAGAGCAATAATTGTCACGTCGCCACTCTCGTTACCTATCCAAGGCAAGGAAGATGTTCGCTCTAAATCCTCTTTATTTTGGGATAGATAATCATCTACCTTATCCTCATTCTGCATCTTCTTTTGCTTTTGTAATTTCTCCACTGACTCGACTATTACTTCAGGGTTATTGATAAGATAGTTCTTAACGATCTGCTCAATCTCTTCTTTAGAAGGATTTTGAATGTTAGCATCAGCATTAATTGCTTCACCTGAAACCGAAGTTGATACCGCTACAGGCACTGGCATAGGTGATCTTGTTATTTTATAGATCATCAAGATGACCAATGAAGTTAGAATTAGGATCAGGATTCTGTTTATCGTTCTTTGCATTATTATTTCATTTTGAGATTTTATTTTTGCAGCTTAATAGAGTAATTGTTAGTTGTAAAGTAGCTATAGATGAAGCAACTTAAATAATCTATTTTTCAGTGAGAATTATATCATGTGCTTTATACCAACCCGTACTATGAATTTTTAATAATTTTAAAGCCGATTTTGCTAGATTTTTTGCTTTCAACAAATCACCTGTTTTAGCAGCAATAATTGCCGTATATAATAAACTTTCACCAGGTCTATTGATTCTACTGTAATAAATAGATAAATAAAACAAAGCAGATAGATTATCAGGTTCCTGTAATAATACTTCTTTCAGATCATGATAATATTCTTGCATTTTATTGGGTTCGTTTGCAAATATATTAATGCCAATAACTGCTCTTTCAAGCTTTAGCAGGATATCTGTTGGTCTAAGCTTAACCGCTTTATTATAATAAGGCAGAGATTCTTTTTTACCAAAATCAAATAATATTTGTCCTTTTAATTCATTATAAAATGGATCATTAGGCCTAATTTTAAGCAAAAGATCTATATATTTAATTGCCTTATTCAGCTCACTTTTGCGGTAATATTTTATAGCTTTAAAGTAATTATTTGCTTCTTCGTTATCAGATATATTCTCAAATTGATCTAATCTTTTAAGTTCGGTAGTAAAAGCTAGAAGTTTTGCTATGCAGCGCTGAAAGTTAAAAAGCAAATCAGTAGAGTTTCCACTAACTTGGTATTTTGATCTTTGATAAAAACTTTTAATTCTGCTAAGGCGTTCGCTACTTAATGGATGGGTTAAATCATATGGATTAATATTAGTAAGTACTCGATGCTCTTTGTTCATATATTCAAAAAATTGAATCATACCACCCACGCTATGTCCTGTTTTTTCAAGTAACCTAAAAGCTGTTTGATCTGCAGATGACTCAAAAGTTCTTGAATGAGTTAACATTGATCTTTCAGCAAAATGCGTTGCCCCAAAAGCTGGAATTAAAGCCACATTTAAATCACCTTTAGCTAAACTCATTAAGCCTATCGCAGCAGCTATAGAAGAAAGCACAACTTTACCATATGAATCGGCATTTTGCGATTGGCGTGATACATGCTGTCCGTATATATGACCAATTTCATGAGCTATAACGCCGCGTATAACATCTATGTCCGGAAATTTTTTGATCAGACCGCTATAAATAAATATTTCGTGCCCACCATAGGTAAAAGCGTTTAAACTATCATCATTAATGATATATATCTTTACATTTTTTAGATTAGCAGCTTTAGCTATAGGATCGGTAATAGCTTGCATAGTTGCTTCAATTTCTGAGTCACGGATTATCATGTCCGCAAAGGAAGATAAGTTTATGTTAAAGAGTAGAATTAAAGTAATTAATTTCTTGTAGTTCATCTTTAGCGAATAACATTATTTACTCTAAATATTATACAACTGTTTTACTATTACTACCAATTTTAAATATTAAGCGTGAGCTGATAATTAATCTATTGAAAAAGTTTAAAAAATTATGCAAATTGCAACTAATAGTTTTTATTAGGAGAATTTTATGTCAAAACTTGCAGTAGTAACTGGTGGTACTAGAGGTATAGGATCAGCAATTTCTTTAGCTTTAAAAAATAATGGTTATCAAGTAATAGCTAATTACTACAATAATCATCAGATAGCAGATAAATTTTTCACAGATCATGGTATCAACATCAAACCATGGAATATTGCTGATTTTGCGGAATGCGAAAAAGCTGTTGGCGAAATAGAATTTGAATATAATAGGCCGATCAGCATATTGGTCAATAATGCAGGTATCACCAAAGATTCGATGATGCATAGAATGAGCGAGCAAGATTGGCATAATGTGATAAATGTAAATTTGAATTCTTGCTTCAACATGTCTAATGCTGTAATCAATCAAATGCGCAAGCAAAATTATGGCAGGATAATAAATATTAGTTCAATCAATGCTCAAGCAGGCCAAGCTGGACAAACAAATTACGCTGCTGCCAAGGCTGGGATAATAGGTTTTACCAAGTCTCTTGCCAAGGAAAGTGCTAGCAAAGGTATTACGGTGAATTGTATAGCACCAGGTTATATCGAAACTGAAATGACTGGTAAAATCGATCCAGCTATTATGAAGCAAATAGTATCTTCTATACCTTTGAAAAGATTGGGACGTCCTGAAGAAATTGCTAGGGCGGCAGTTTTCTTAGCTCACGAAGATGCAAGCTTCATTACTGGCGAAACTATGTCTATTAATGGTGGACACAATATGTTCTAAATTCTTTGGTAGAAACCTTGACATATTTTTAAATTAATGGTTGAATAATAGATAAATACTAATTAGAAAATCACATGGGCAAAAATTATGAAGAGAAACAAAGAGAACTTATAAAATTATCGGATACGATAGAGCCAGATAGCAAAATTGGAACTGTTAGGGAAATTCATGAAAAATTTGTAGAATTTATAAAAGAAAATCCAACAACACAGCTACTGCCAAAATTCAAAGAAGAATTGAAATTCATTGAAGATACAATTAAAGAATATGAATCATCAAGAAATGATAAAAATTCAAAGCCAAATTACTCATATTCGGTAAATCTTCCTAATCCTATTTTAGAGGATAAAGATCAAGCCAATTGCAGTATTTCAGTAAATGCTCTCAAGAATAGTGGTGATAAAATCTTGCAAACATTGAGTGTAAATGTACCGAAAGATAATTTTATTAATAAAATTATCATAAATATTAGTAGTAACTTAACTTCTTGCATGAATGCTACTATTAGTATTTTTAATCAAAACAACAAAGTTAATGTAAAAACTACATCTGAAGAAAGCAGTTTGATGAATGATTTTGTAATGTTGCCTTCGCATTCATGTGATACTGATATATCTAACAAAAATATAGTCATTGAAGTCACAGTTGGGGGTGAGCTATAATTTATAAATTTTCTAAGAGGTTTTTCACGTGGCTTTTAACATGTTCTACGCCAGGTTGATCAAAGGGATTTATATCTAACATATAACCGGTTAATATAACCTCGATCATGCAATGCGCAACGAGAGATCCTATAGATTTTTCAGTTAAATCATCTAAAATTATTGTTCTGTAAGGTAATTTATAATCGTTAAAAGTTTGCCTGATTGAATTAAAACTAGCGTCATTAACATCTGCTAATGTTTTATCCTTCAAAATTGATGAATCCATTTTTACAGAAATTTCTGTAGATAGAGAAGTTAAATTTTTAACGTAAAGTAGGTTAAATACTTTGTCTTTTGCTCCTTCAAGGTAAAGCTGCATCATGCTATGTTGATCATTTGGACCAATACCTCTCAGCGGGGTAAATCCTTGGCCATTTTTACCCAAAGATTCAGCAATAATTTGACAATACCACTCTAAAAAGCTCGAGAAATTTTGTAGATAAGCTAAATTGATTATTAAATTATGAGGACAGTTGATATTTGCCAACGCAGCCATTGCGGGCTTGCTATTATGCTTTAAAACTTTGAATTCTTCTATTGATTCATTTGCGCCTGTTAAATACTCCCGCATATTAAGGCCAGCGACCATACCAATAAAGCAGGTAACATTGGTGAGCCCTGCAAATCTACCACTGATATCTTCTTCATGATCAAAAATATTGCCGTTAATTCTCTTAGCCAAACTTCTTAGAGAATTTTCGTTTTTACCTACAATGAAATATAAGTTTTCACCGTAATTATCGATCTGTTGTAGCTCAAATCTATTAATGACGGCTCCTATTATTGCATTTGTCTCTAAAGTTTCGCCAGAGCTACTAATAATTAGAAAAGCGGTTTTATTTAAATCTAGTTTATTGACGATGGCTTCAAAAAAATATGGATCAGTATTATTGATAAAAAATATAGGAAAATTATTTTTTTTATGTGCAGAGAGCTGCAAAACAGCTTGGGGATTTAAATTTGCTCCGCCCATGCTGATTACTACTAAAGAGCTAAATTTTTGCCTTAATAAATCTACAGTTTCAATGTACTTATCCGTCCACTTACTTACTTCAATCGAATGAATAACTTTATGAAATGGAGTCTTACTTGTTGTGTTATTCAAGTAATTATCGATAACTCTTTTTAAATGAGATAAATTTTTGTCTTCATTGTCGTGATGATAATTATTGATATCTTGCCAAGAATACATCGATAAAAATACTTAGTTATTTTGGCTTTTTTTACTTATTATCAGGAACTAAGTCAATAATAAAGTGCAAATTGAGGATATATTAAACTGGTAATAAAAATTTAAAATCGTTGTTTGAGGCTGTTGCTAAATTATTTACATCCATAAAACCATTATGTATTTCTATAATTTTTTTGCAAAGTGCTAAGCTTATATCTCTATTGTTTTTGATTTCCTTGTTACTAATTTGATGTTTTTGTCCAGGATCTGCAAAGTGATTTTTGTAGTAGTTTGCTGAACGAGGAGATTTATTAAAGCTCAAAAATCTTTGCTGATCTTGGATAATAAATTCGACTGCTCTGATATTTTCATTTTGATCAAGATTATTAGGCATAACTATTTGAGTTGAAGCAAGCTTGATATATATTTCACTTTTATTACAATTTAAGGCATTAATAATTAAATTATCAATAGCTTGTTTTATAAGATATCTATCTCCTTTAATATTTATTTCTGGCTCTAGATCATAGCAAAATTCGAGATTTTTATGATCTTGATAAAGTTTAGAACACTGCTCAGCTCTTTCAAGTATTAGTTTAGTTAAATTGATTGTTTCAATTTTTAGATGAAATTTATCTTTATTTAATGTAGCAAAATCTAAAATATTGTTCATAAAGCCAATCATTTTATCAGTATTTTTAACTACAGCCAAGCTGTAGCGTTTACGTTGATTGTCATTAAATTGTTCCCAATTATCATGAAGCCAAGAACTTAAACCTGTAACACCTAGATCATCGCGATTTAAATATTGAATCATATTTGTGTTGGGCGAGAACTTGGCTTCAAATAAATTTTTCAGTTTTAGTGCTTTATTGTTTAGCTGTATTTCTAACGAATCGTTGTTTTGTTTAGTAAATTTATATCTAGTTAACAGTAAAATAGATGCACTGACCAATATGTTTATCAAAACTGTGAGTACTATAGTTGATTTAGTAACTAAAATAATAAAATTTGCAAGCATTATTTAACCAGAGATTGTATCTATTCAAAAAGCATAATATGAAGTTAAAAATTGTCAAGCTTATTTATAGTTAAATTTTTAATATGATAGATATTAATAAAATCAGCTTTCGTAATGAACATTGTAGTATCTGTAATTACTTATGGTTTAATAATGTATTATTTGTTTTAAGTCAACTATAAGTTATAAGATCGAAAATGATTTAAGTATCAGTTCTAGATAACATTTAGTATTGTGAGAATTATAGCGTAATGAGTTACGCTGGCAAAAAATGCTGCAACAACATCATCAATCATCACGCCATGAGCATTTTTTACATTTTGATCAAACCAGTTTATCGGCCAAGGTTTGAGAATATCAAAAAATCTGAATAGTAAAAATATTAATGACAAGACGATAATAATGATAGAAGAACTAATGTTAGTTATTCTATGCCAAGGAAGAATTAATGAAGGTAAGCATAAAGTAATTCCAAGTAGCTGCCCAACGACTTCATCTATTACTACCTCCCTTGGATCAGTAGAGCTTTTACCTATATCTTTTAAATAATTTAAATAAACTTTAGTAGCAATTAAGCCAATAAAATAAAGTACAATGCAGGTGATAAATAATATAAGCCAAGATGATAAGAGTTGCTTGACTAAAATATCATACTTAAAAAAATGAAAAACAATTTGATGATCGATAGTAAATTGGCATATAATGTAAAAAATTGGAAAGGCTACCAGCGAACCAAATGTACCTGGACAATATTTTGCTTTGCCAATATAAAAAGAAGTGGCTATTAATTCAGCTAGAATGTTTTTAAAATTTTTCATAAGTAAAATTAAATATATAGATTAATCAAGATGTATCATTACAGTAATTTTAAAGAAGGTCAATCTGCAGTAGCACTTGAATATGATCAAAAAACAGATAATGCTCCCAAAATCATCGCTAGCGGTAGAGGAGTCATCGCTAAGCAAATTTTAGAGATTGCTAGGTCTAACAATATTCCCATTCATCAAAATGCCGATCTAGTACAAATTTTATCATTGTTAGAAATTAACTCATTTATTCCTGTAGAAGTATATGACGTTGTAGCTAAAATACTAATGCATATTAACAAATTAAATACCAAGGCAAAAATAAAAAAATGAATAATATCCAAAAATTTTCTCCGCAAGAGCTGATTGAAAAATTGTCAATCCTTGAGGAACAATCAGTAAATAATCTAGAAATTTTTTACGAAAATGATCTTTTAGATAATTTAGATAATAAAATCAATAAGGATGAATTTAGTAAAGCAGAGATAGGCGAGGTTTTAAAAAAAATTAGTAGCATCCAGAAAAATGTTGCTATCATTAAAAAAAATTTGAACCAAGCAAGTCAAGATCTATTAAAGCAAGAAGCTAATTTTTTGAAATATAATAAAAGTGCATCATTATTAAATTAGGTCTGTATGGAACTCTCAATATTAGGCCCTGTAATTTTATCGTTATCTTTTGTGATATTTTGTCTATATGCTATTTTGAGAATTTTTCAAAAATTCACCAAATTTGGCGCCAAGCGGATAGGTAATCCAAACTCTTTAAAAATTAATGATATAGTCTATGTTGATAACAATACTAAAATAGTTTTAATAAGCCAGCGCAATATTAATTACGCGATAGCAATTGGCAAAAATAATTTGATTTTGATAGATAAATATGAAAGTGAAGAAAAGCAATTATAATTATATTTCAGTTATAGCATTTCTGCTAACTCTTGTGCCTAGCATAGCTAGCGCTGCTATAACTGGTAATGATCTTGAGCAATTTTTTGGTAGTAGCTCAATGACCTCGAGATTGTTACAAATCTTTATGATGATAACAATCATAGGCCTTGCTCCATCAATATTAATAATGGTGACGTCTTTTGTTAGAATCTCAATTGTACTATCAATAGTTCGTACAGCATTAGGACTACAACAATCACCGCCAAATCAAGTAATGGTAGCCCTGGCCATGTTTTTAACCTTCTTCATTATGTCCCCAGCTCTTGAAGAATCTTATGAACAAGGTCTGAGACCAATGCTTGATGAGCGAATAACTGAAGAAGAAGCTATGCCAATTATAGCTCAACCATTCAAAAGATTTATGGTAAATAATACCCGAGAGAAAGAATTAAATTTATTCATCTCAATAGCTAAAGTTGATGCTCCTAAAAAAGCGGAGGAATTACAATTTTTACCTCTAAAAGTTATTGTGCCATCTTTTATGATCAGCGAGCTACGTCGAGGATTTGAAATTGGCTTTTTGGTATTTTTGCCCTTTTTGATTATAGATATTGTGGTATCTTCTATACTGATGGCTATGGGGATGATGATGATGCCGCCAGTTATGGTTGCTTTACCATTTAAAATAATTTTCTTTGTGTTAATCGACGGCTGGTATCTATTAGCTGGTAGTTTAGTACAAAGTTTTGCGACTTAAAACTAATTAATAGAGGACATAAGATCATGAATATCACCGATGATGAATTTGAAGGTAAAGTTTTAAAATCTACCAAGCCAGTTTTAGTGGATTTTTGGGCAGAATGGTGTGGACCTTGTAAAATGTTAAATCCAATATTGCAAGATCTTCAAAAAGAAATGCAAGAGCAAATTGATATTGTAAAAATAAATATAGATGAAAATCCACTAATTCCTTCACGCTTTGGTGTACGTAGCATACCAACAATGATGTTATTTGTAAGTGGCGAATTAAAGGGTACCAAGCTTGGAGCCGTACCTAAAAATAATATTAAAAGTTGGGTAGAAAGTCTATTGGCCTAAATTTAATTATTTAAGTTATTTTCGATGATTATTTTCGCTGGGAGAGCTAGCCGCAAGCTCTCCAAAACAATATCTCATAAGCTAAATTCGAGGATTGCTAATGTAAATATCAAAAAATTTAGCGATGGAGAAATTTGCTTAAAAATAAAGCAAAATATAGCAGGGCAAGTAGTAATTATCATTCAATCAACTTCTAAACCAGTTAATGATCATCTAATTGAGTTATTATTGCTAATCAGAGCTGCCAGGAGCGCAGAAGCTAAAAAAATTATAGTACTAATGCCTTATTTTGGTTATGGTAGAAGTGACAAGAAATTTAGCGACAGTAGCGTAATTGCAGCTGAATTAGTAGCAGAGTTGATAGAAAAAGCTGGAGCTGATCAAATAATATTTGTTGATTTGCATTCAGAAAAAATTTTAGATTTTTTTAGTATTCCAGCAAGTAATATTAATTTAATAGATCAATATCTAGCCCAGATAAAATGTAAAGAAAATCTAATTATAGTTTCTCCTGATTATGGAGGCAAAGCTAGAGCATTTATGTTAGCTAACAAATTGGATGTCGGTTTGGTAGTCATTGCTAAAAAAAGATTAGTAAATAACAGTTGCTTTATACGTCACGTAGATAATATTGACAAAATAAATGGCAAGAATTGTCTAATAATCGATGATATTATTGATACGGGTCAGACAATTTGTAAAGCAGCTGAGTTTCTACTTCAACATGGAGCAATTTCAGTAAGCTGCATGGCTTCTCATGGGGTATTATCAAAAGAAGCCATAAAAAGTCTTGAAAATTCAGCTATTGAAAATATTTATCTCTCAAATTCAATAAGTTTGGAAAAATTAAATCATAAATTCAAGATTATTGATTTAGCAGAAAAGCTAACGCAAGAATTAGTTAAGATTATGGAATGGTGGAGCCAGGGGGAATCGAACCCCCGACCTTTTGAATGCCATTCAAACGCTCTACCAACTGAGCCATGACCCCATTTACAAAACTAAAGAACATCGATTAATGATTTAGTGATTGGATTATAGTAAATTTATATAATCTTTCAAGAATAGTCTTGCATGTTTTACAAAAAAATCTAAGTTTATTTTTATTTAAATCGTTGGCCTTATGCTTTTTCGTTCTTTCTCTCGCCGCATTGTTAAAAATCTCTCAGCTAAGGCCAAAGATACATTAGCTAATGAATTGCCGCAAATCAAATTTAGCGCAACTTTATTAGCGCAAAAGATCGAAGCAAATCCTGAGCAGAAGATATATCTAGAAATAGGTATTGGTAATGGCGAGCATTTTATTCATCAGGCTAAAATAAACAAGGAAGCTTTGTTTATTGGCGTGGAAGTTTATCTAAATGGTATTGCAAATACCATAATGCAAGCAAAGCAAAGAACTATCAATAACATTCTACTGTGGCCAGATGATTTGGATTTAATGATTCAGGACTTGCCTAGCAAAAATTTGGCTGGAATTTACATACTATTCCCAGATCCTTGGCCTAAACGTAAACAACAGAAAAAACGTATATTCAATGAATTACGTTTTAATATTTTTAAGGATAAATTAAAAGATGGAGGCTTTATAAATTTTGCTTCCGATATTAAAGATTATTTTACGAAGGTGAACGATATAATTTTAGCTGACCAAAGCTTTGAGTTGAAAAGCCAAAATTTTGATTTTCCACATGAAAATTATATCGCTACCAAATATCACCAGAAAGCAATATTAGAAAACAGAAAACCGCAATTCTTACAAGTTATTTATCGTACATAATTTTATTGTATCATTTTTACATATCAGGTTGAATGAGCTCTGCCAAAAGCTTAGCAACTTCATCGCAATCTGTAGCTTTGGCTGATAAATCTTCTATAGCTGAAGAATCAAAAGATGATGGTTTTTTCATCAATTCTGTTTGAGCTATAATAGCTTTACTTTTTTGATTTAAGGCTATCATAATATCAATAAGTCTTTCCATTTTCTGTTGATTTTGTCTTGAATTTGGTTGGTTTTGGGATCCAGTTTCTTCTGCTTGAGTCAGTTTTGGATTTTGTTGATTTTGAGAACCTGTTTCTTCAGATTCTGGATTTGACAGATAATTTATATCCATTTTGTGTAATTTATCTTCAGATAATGTTTTATCTGATGTTTTAAAAGAAGGTTTTAGTTCTTTATTTGATGAAAATTCTTTATTCTTACTCCTTTTACGTTTCATTGTATTGCCTATTATTTAATTGTCAAAAACGGCAAAATATAGACGTTATTTATAAATGTCAATAATTTCTTAAAAAATATTACTAAAATAAAACTATAATAACCGTAATCAACTTAGGGTTTATCGATGAATAGCTTAATAAATCTTAACTTAATCTAAATAGTAATAATTAACACATTAATTAAAATTATCGGAGAGGATAAATTATAAGATTTAATTCTAGAAGAAGGAATATGTAATGATGGCGGACAGGGTGGGATTTGAACCCACGGTACACTCACATGCACGTCGGTTTTCAAGACCGATACAATCAACCGCTCTGCCACCTGTCCGCTTAGAGTGATAACAGATTAAAATAAATTTTTCAAGAAAAATTACCAAGCATTACTGAAATTTAAATTATCTTATGTCTACTAGCAGATTAATTATATCGAAATTGTAAAAACTATTATTTTCCATTATTTGGGATATATTTCTTTTA
>JAKONF010000025.1 GCA_022702085.1 Rickettsiaceae bacterium
GATTATGCAGCAGATTAGTTAATTAATTATTAAAAAGTTAACTAACCAATTATTATCTCTTGATCAACTGCCTCAAGACATTTATTATTTTCGCCAACTACTTTGATTTCTTGATTATTTTGTAGCACTACACATAAACTCCCACCATTGGTAACTGATACGCTAGAGCCCGGCCAAATACATAATAAGCTAGTCATCCATTTTGCTCCATCAATTATAATATTTAGATCTACAGTTAACTCCTCAAATTCTGAATTTTGAGTTAATATAGTTGGGTTCTGTTGTATATAATCCGAAATGCAAGTTGATTCTGTTAAATCCTCTGTTTCATCAAGTTCTAAATTATCATCCTCAGAAATAGTACTATCTTGAGTGTCATCTGAAATATCTTCATTTGTCCAAGGTAATGTTGCTTCACCCTCATCCTCAATTTCATCTCCTTCTTCAATTTCATCATTATTGTTGATGCCTTTTTTACTCATATTTATCCTCTAAATTGTTTAAGTTATCAGTTATTAAACTATTTACAAATTTTGGTAAATAATTAAATTTAAGTTTGGGTTATTTAAAAAAGTTTTATTGACTAAGCTGTGAATTCATAGTTTAACTTTTACAGGACAAATTTTGTCAAATTTCAAATTAAAAAGGTATATATGAATAAAAAGAATATAATAAAGTACTTTCTCTTAGGGACTATCTTTGTTGCCAGCAATATCTTTGCTGATGATAAAATAGCTCCTAATAATCTTGACTCAAGTAATCAAATTCAAAAAGTTGTTGATGAATATAAAAGTTATGTCAGCAGCATTTCATCTGCTCTACGCGAAGAAATTATCGGCTATCGTAAAAAATCAGCTGAAATAAATAAACAGAAACGTGAGTTATATGCAAGCTTGACGCAAGAAGCTCAAGATTATTTGTCGAAAACTCAAGGATTTAAAAAGAGATTACCTATCAGGCAAAGAGGTTTAATTAATATCGAAAATCCTGGCCAGATATTTTCTCCACAAAAAGATGAACTTAACAATTCTCCTACAAAATAAAAATAGTTTCGTAGCATAGCTTATATATAGGCTATGCTACTGCGCTTTTATATTTAATTTTTTAGTATACTTCTTCAGATTGATCTATTGCGTGTATTTGATGAAATGGATCGTGTTTTTCTGGTAGAATATCATTATTTGAATTATACATATCATCTATGACTTCTTTTGTTTTTAAATCTTGAACTGCTAGCTCATTATTTTTAAAAGCTTCAACGATACCGCCTACTCCTAAAGCTGGCATACCAGTATTTTGATCTATTGTAACTAATTTTATTGTATCTGGAACATTAAACGGTAATGAGGGTACATCTTTGTAAGCTTCTTGCATGAAATCAATAAATATTGGTAGAGCAACATTTGAGCCAGTAGCCGTTTTGCCTAAAGTACGAGGGTTATCATAACCAACGTAAGTTCCAACTATAATCCTTGGCGTGAAACCGACATACCATGTGTCCTTACTTTCATTAGTGGTTCCAGATTTACCGGCAATAATTTTACCGATCTTGCGCGCGCGTACGCCTGTACCGCGTTCCACTGCACCTGTTAGCATTGAGGTAATTTGATAACTACTGGCTTCATCAGTTATGAGCCTTGAATCTTCATTTGATAATTCAGGAATTGGAGCATCCGCTAGTTCTTCATCTGATACATTGCATCCTATGCAAATAGCACTACTTCTTCTGTAAATTACTTTGCCATTACGATCTTTGATTAATTCTATAAAATGCGGAATAGATTTATGTCCTTCATTAGCAATAGTTGCATAAGCTGTAGTCATTCTTTCAAGAGTAGTTTCTAGCGCTCCAAGTACCATTGAGTATACTTTCTTGGGATTATTATTGATATTGAAGCGTTTTATGATTTCAGCTATTTTACTAAGCCCCACTGTCTGCGCTACTCTA
The DNA here is from genome assembly GCA_022702085.1 of Rickettsiaceae bacterium. Classification (GTDB taxonomy): domain Bacteria; phylum Pseudomonadota; class Alphaproteobacteria; order Rickettsiales; family Rickettsiaceae; genus JAKONF01. The sequence goes on from JAKONF010000025.1 coordinate 1,949, forward strand.
ACTGTGATCAAATTTCTTGATTTCTCGAGGCCTTTACGCATAGTAATCTTACCTAAGAAATTACTACCATAATTTTTTGGTTTCCATAACGGCATGCCTTTTCCTTGTGAAACAGTAATCGGCCCATCTTCAAAAATAGTGTTTGGTTGTACACCATTTTCCAAAGCCGCTAGATAAACAAAAGTTTTGCTGAGCGAACCTGGCTGACGCATAGCTTGCGTTGCCCGATCAAATTTACTTTGACTGAAATCATATCCACCTTGCGTAGCCAATACTTGTCCTGAAGTTGGATTCATTACCATTATCGCACCATTGACCTCAGGAATTTGCCTTAACGCATAACCATTTTTGGCCGGCTCTACTACAATTACATTACCTTTTTTGAGTAGATTTTTGGCTGATTTTAGATCAGTTTTACCCCATTTCATCTCGGCAAGTAAAATTTTGGAAGCAGTACCATCACGCAGCCCTATTTTTGCTTGATTATCATTTACTTCAAGCACAACTGCTAAATCATATTCAAGTAGTGAAGCTGGTACTTGCACTTTTAGTAAATTTGCTTGCCAATTATCGATATCATTAATATTTGCTATTGGTCCTCTGAAACCTTTTCTTAAATCATATTCTCTGATACCTTTACGCAATGAGTTTCTAGCAGAGTTTTGTATATTTGTATCAAGAGAAGTAATGATAGTTAATCCATCTTTATAGAAATTTTCTTTGCCTATCATGCTGATTACTTCATCGCGTACTCTTTCGGCATAATAATCTGCAGACACAGTATCTAGCTTATCGCGTCTTAGTAAAGTAATTGGTGAATCTATTGATTCACGAGCAGTTTCGGTATTAATAAAACCATCTTCTACCATTCTAAGCAAAACATAATCTCTACGGCTTTTGGCTTTGGCATAATTTTTTAGGGGATTGAAATTTGAAGGAGCTTTGGGTAATGCTGCTAAAAAAGCAGATTCTGCAACGTTTAGTTCATCAACCGACTTATTGAAATAATTTTGGGCCGCACTGGCAACTCCATAAGAATTTTTACCTAAAAATATTTGATTTAAATATAATTCTAAAATTTGATCTTTAGTGAATGTCTCAGAAATCATATATGACAAAACAGCTTCCTTAATTTTTCTCTCTATAGATCTTTCAGAAGTGAGTAAAAACTGCTTAACTACCTGTTGAGTTATGGTTGAACCGCCTTGCATACGTCTATTTGGATTTGTAAAATTATTTAACGCAGCGCGCGCGATGCTCACTAAATCCACACCAGGATGATTATAATAATTTTTATCTTCAGCAGCTATAAAGGCTTCAATTAGGGACTTAGGTATATTACTGATGGGTATGAATATTCGATGTTCTTGAGCATATTCTTCTATAAGTTTACCATCCCTAGAATATATTCTTGTTACTCCTGGTGGATGATAATTTGCCAGTTGCGAATAATCTGGTAGATCTTTTGAGTAAGTATAAAACAGATATCCTACCACTGCGCAACCTACTATGGTAAGTAGTAATCCTATTCTAAACCAAAAAATAAAGAAATTGAATATGACTCTTAGCATTCATTTATGTTATTAATTGAACTATATTAAATTGCCTCTTAGGCTAATAAACTGCACCTTGTCAATCATGACATTAGCAATGTTACCAATTAGATTTTTATTCTCAGATTCAATGTGTACTGACTGCATGTAAGGAGTTTTACCTACAAGATGATTATCAAATTTTCCTACTCGCTCAAAAAGTACTGGCAAAATTTTACCAATTACAGCTTCATTAAATTGTTGTTGTTGCTTTGCAAGTTCTGCTTGCAATATTTGTAATCTCTCGTTTTTGATATGTTCAGGTAATTGCTCCTTCATAGCAGCTGGCGTACCTGGACGTGGACTATATTTAAAGGAGAAGCTTTGAGCAAATTTAATTTTTTTAACCAAATCTAAAGTATCCGCAAAATCTTGATCTGTCTCACCAGGAAAACCAACGATAAAATCAGAAGATAAAGCAATATCGGGCCTTACTTTCATTACTTTATCAATGATATTAAAGTAGAACTCTCTGTTATGTTTACGGTTCATAGCTTGCAATATTCTATCTGAACCTGACTGAACTGGTAGATGTAAAAACGGCATTAATTTTTTTTCGCTGCCATGCAAATCGATCAATTCATCATTCATATCAATTGGATGTGAAGTAATATATCTAATACGCTCTAAACCTCTTATGGTAGCAATATGTGAGATCAAATCAGCCAAATTATACTGTTTTCCCTCGAAAGTTTTACCATGATACGCGTTAACATTTTGCCCAAGAAGGTATATTTCCTTTGAACCATGATCAATTGCTCCTTGTACTTCTCGGTATATTTGCTCAACTGGCCGAGAAAATTCGCTTCCTCTGGTATAAGGCACGACGCAAAATGTGCAAAATTTATCGCAACCCTCTTGAATTGATACGTAAGCACTAGCGCCTTGATCTTTCACTGCAACAGGCAAAAGATCAAATTTTGCTTCCTCAATAAAATCGAGTTCAGTATATTTTTGATTATCTCTATTAACTTTGGAGAGTAGTTCTGGCAAAGTATAAAAAGATTGGGGGCCAACAACAATGCTAACCCATGGACTACGAGAGAATATCTCGTCACCCTCAGCCTGACCAGTACAACCTGCTACAACTACAATAATATCTTTATTATAAAGTTTTTTACGGTTATCTTTTAACTGCTTTATCCTACCCAATTCAGAATACATTTTTTCAGCAGCTTTTTCCCTGATATGACAAGTATTAATGATGATTAAGTCTGCCTCTTTCATTTCATCGGTAGAAATATAGCCAAATGGTGAGAGCAATTCCTCCATCTTCAATGAATCATACACATTCATTTGGCAGCCATAGGTTTTGATAAATAATTTTTTCTTGAGCATTAGCTACTTTATTATTACTTGCGAAAAAAGCTGGAGAAATATATCATGTTTTATAAATTATTTATATAAATATTTTAATATGCGTATCAGCTCAGAACCTATCAATTGGTATGGAACATATATTTTAACCAAAAAAGAGGTAAGGCGTTTTTTGCGCGTATACCACCAAACCGTCATTGCACCTTGCGTGTCAGCACTTATTTTTCTTGCAGTTTTTGTATTAGCTTTAGGCGATC
>JAKONF010000005.1 GCA_022702085.1 Rickettsiaceae bacterium
TCTTGAGGTCCTTGCGCGTGCTCTGCGCCAGGGCGGGGCTGCTCGCGGCCGCCGTCAGGGCCAGCGCGCACGAGGCGTGCAGCAGCTTTCTGGATAGGTTGTCCATTGAAAAGAGGTGTTTGGGGTAATTAAAGAAGTGCATAGAGAGGGAATAAGCCAGAACGTATCCCATAGCAGTTCGGCGTCTTATACTAATTTTTAGCGTCAGGGTTGGTTTTCACTACTGCTACTCGCTGCTGAACGGCCGAACAATTGCCACAAATATAGGCGGCTGCTCGTGGCTGTTTGCCACCCCACGCGCGGCCGGGTTTTCTAAACTGTTCGCTTCTCAACCCGTTACTATATCTATTCCGGCAAAAGGTAACCCGGCAAATATAGGCAAGCTGCGAAAAAAGCCTTAAAAAGGGCTGTTTTCGCTAAAAGCTTGGCCGGCACCGCTGGCCATAATATGCGGCCAAGCTTTAAGGCGGCATCTTTGCAGCCCCTAGGAGCGGCAAGCTCCTTTTTCAATAGCCTCTTAACCTATACGCTATGCTCATTCGCGACGCTCATTTTGTGAGCAGTAACACCCAGCTGGCGGCCTGCCCTACCCCCGACCGCCCCGAGTATGCCTTCATCGGCCGCTCTAACGTGGGCAAGTCGTCGCTGCTCAATATGCTCACCGGCCGCAATGGCTTGGCCAAAATATCAAGTACCCCCGGCAAGACGCAAGTCATCAATCATTTTATGATAAATGACGAGTGGTACTTAGTCGACTTGCCGGGCTACGGCTACGCTCGCGTGAGCAAAAGCTCGCGGGCCGACTGGGGCAAGATGATAAACGCCTACCTCACGCGCCGCGAAAACCTGACCTGCGTATGCGTGCTGCTTGATTCGCGCCACCCGCCGCAGGCTGTGGACCTGGAATTTATGGAAAAGCTGGGCGAGGACGGTGTGCCGTTCGTAATGGTATTCACTAAAACCGATAAGCAGTCGACCACCCGCACCAACGAGCTGATAACTACCTACCTGGCCAAGATGGGCGAGACCTGGGATGAGCTACCTAGGCACTTCCTCACGTCTTCCGAAACCGGAGTGGGTCGCGAAGAGTTGCTGGGCTTTATTGAGGAAGTGAACCGGCAAGTAGCCGCCGGAGCCGCCGACGCGAAGTAATTTGGCCCCTAAATTCTATAGCTTCTTTTTCAAAACTGATAATCAGCATATTATGACTTGATAAAATAAGATATGGGGACTAATCTGGGACTAGTTCAGTGACTTTCTATCTTTGGGTATTTTTCTAACCAGCACCATTAATTAATAACTATATTTATTAAATTACAAGAATACTAAATTGCAACATTCATGCTCACCAAAAATCCTTAATGAGATAATTTCTTTTAACTAAGATAGAAAAAATACCTCGCAAGTATCATTAAATTACTTCAGTAGCGTGATGAATGCTACTGAAGCAATAATATATGCATATTAGTTAGGACTTATTGCAACGATCATTAGAATCCTAATCGACCACGTTCAGTGGTATTAGTGTTAGACTCAATACGCTTACTCTTAAAATTTGATTGCCCGAAATTAAATGTGAATGATATACGAAATTGACGCGTATCATTACGCTGGTGAACGTCAAAAAAAACGGGAGGAACGGAAGTAGAAACTCGAAAATTTGTTTGATAAAATAAATCTGTAATCGATAGATTAAGTGTAGCACGCTTTTTAAAAAGAGATTTTTTTAATCCAATCAATACGGACGAATATGAATCATAGTCAAATAGCCCATCTATGGAAGGTGAATTGTAGCTTCCATACAATCTAGCTGTCCAACCATTACCAAGCTTAAAAGAGTTATCACTACTTAATTCAACATATCCCTTACGTCGAATTAACGAAGTAGATATATCAAGTGGATCTGGGAGACTAAGTTGATGATAAATTAAGACAGCACTAAGATTAGTTGTCCATATAGTCCCTATGGATAAAGGAGCTATAAAGGTGGCAGTGGCAATGTGACGGCGCGGCAAATTTCTTTGGGTATCAGTTAGACGTAAAGTAGCGGGGTTATATACATATATTTGCGAAATCGCATCACTAGTCAATGTATAGTTAAGCTGAAAGCTATAGTCTTTATAATTGTTGTTCCATGAAAAACTATGCGCATACTCTGGTCGCAAGCGTGCATTCCCACGGCTACTAGTGTAAGTATCTTGAAAACGTTCATAAGGAATTAGACTTTCGTAAGAAGGCCTATTAATATTACGAGCGTAACCAAGCGAAAAAGTATAATTATCATTTATCTTATAATCAGCCCTAATATTAGGAAACAAATTGAAGTATGTTGAATCAATTCCATATTCCACTCGATAATTTGTATGCTCTGCACGCAATCCAGCAACTAAATTAACTTTACCGAAGTTATAGTTGCCATTAATATAGGACGCCGCAACTTGCTCTTTATAGCCTAGCTGAGGATACAATGCTAGTGCCTGTGGCTCCCAGACTCCATTATTAAGGCTCTCTGCCTGTTGTCGGCTACGATTACGAGTATCAGTATATTTAATACCTGCTTCAACATAAGCATTAGCCGAGTAATGCTTTATATAATCAGCTGTAGTTGTTGAAATATGATAAATAGCTGGGATATAATTACGGAAATTGCTTGGCAATCCCGTAGAATCAGATGGGCCACTTATTCGCTGTCTAAAGGTTTGTTGCTGTATATTATTGAGTGAAGCATATGCACTAGTAATAAGAAAATTAGAATGCAAAGAATCGAGCTCTCTTTTATAAAATATATTATAATTACCAAAATTTCCACGCAACAAAACATCTTCTTGTACTACACTAGTAGTGATGCCTACTGGCTGCATGAGAATGGTATTAAATATACCATTACCTTCTAAACTACTACCTTGTATATCTGCACTTACTCCTATCGTATTGTACTTGTTAATGTGATAATTCAAACTCGAACTAAAACTATTAGTAGTTGATACCTTATCTAAGTCACTGTTTTGAGATTGACTAGCTATAGGTGTACGCACATTATAAAATTGACGGTTTCCGTTGTTAAACTCAAAACCTCCGCGTTTATTATAACTAGAGCTAGCTGCAAAATCAATTTTGCCAAGATTAGCTTGTACTCCGCCATTGATTCCAGCCCCGGTGCGATGTCCTTGACGGAAATTACTTGAGATATTAGCAGTCCAACCGGGCTTCAATGCGCGCTTGGTATATATTTCAATTATCCCTCCTGCAGCATCTGCATCATACTTGGAAGATGGGTTATGAATTAATTCAATTCTATCTATTTGGTCGCCAGGTATACTTGCCAATAATGTCTCAAGACTGGTTCCACTTGGTAAACGTTTGTTATTAAAATAGATAACAACTCCTGTTTTGCCTCGCAAGCGTAATGGTTGGCCTTCTACTAGTTGTATCCCTGGTGCAGCAGCAAGTACTTCATACGCGTTATTACCTGCTGCAAGTAAGCTACCCTCTACGTGCATAGATATTCGGTCAGGCTTCTGCTCTAACATGGGTTTGCGACCAGTTATAACCACTTCACCTAGGCCTTGTGAAATAGATGATAAATTAAATGCACCTAAATCAGTAGTAGTCAGAGACGATATTTCTACTTTTTGTGATAAGGTAGTATACCCGACTTGCATGATCTTAATTTCATAAAGACCAGGTTTACTAACTGACAATGTAAAACGTCCATTGTCATCGGCTACGACTGCTTGAACAATTTTATTAGGTGGTAAAGTAAGTTGCAAAACAACATTTGCTAACGGCAGATTGCTCTTTGTGCTACCATCGAAAACTTGCCCAGATATAACTCCTTGACCCCAAGCAATTTGCGCTGACATCAATCCAACTACCAAAGACAAAATCTGAAAATGATTGTGGAAGCGATTTAACAAGTTATTAAACATTATTATTTTTTTTGAGCCCAAGAACAAAATATTTATTCCATTTTAATTCAAATTAGCAAAGTCCTATATAGCTAAATGCTTAGTACAATTTAATTTTCAATTATTCAACTTTACGTATCTCATCAATAAACAATAATTAAATTGCCTTCACATTACTGAATACAATATATTTAGTAAAAGCCAATTTAATTACTAACTATTTAAAGAAAAGTGTAATTTTGTATTTAAATAAATTAATTATATAGTGAGTCGCAAAATAGTTCTAAATCTACTGCATCAGTATTGCAAAGCATAATGATTATTTTACTAAATCTAGTATCAGATAGTATGACAGTATTAAAACCATCTATGCTACCCCTACGCTCAAGAACTGGCTTTTTAAATGTTTTATTGTTATAGTAAAAACCAATAGTGGAATATCCACGAGCTTGATCTGAAAAATCTTTAGATTGAGGACTTATCAAATACTCTCTTTTGCATTTCGATGAAAGTAAACGATTCTCTCTTAATGCAACCAACAGACTATGTAAATCTTTCACTGTCGAATACATTGAACCCGCTCCAAAATAGTTAGAGATATACCTGTATTCATCATTTTGCATCCTGTGACTTATTGAGTCCTCAGGATCTATATGATAACCATAAGCCAATCCTTCTATAATATTGTCTTCGACAACCACACCTGAATCCTGCATGTGAGCCGGATTAAGTATATTATCACGAACTAGAGCTGCAAAACTTTTTTTTGTAATAGATTCTAAAACATAAGTTAATAGAATATAATCTGAGTTGTTATAGTTAAAAGTATTGTCACTTCTCTTATGCAAAAATTTACGCACAAAATCATCTATTGAATACTTAGATTGATAATATTCTATAGGTTCATTGGATATACCTGAATGGTGAGTTAACAATTCCTTTAGCGTAATTGAACAAAATCTTGCTTCTAAATTAGGAATATACATTCCTATCTTATCTTCAATTCTAATTACAGATTTTTCAACCAAGTGAAGAATAAGAATGGAAGTAAATAATTTTGTAATAGATGCAACTGGAAAACGTGTATGACTCGTTATAGGAACATTAAACTGAAAGTTCGAATAACCAACATAATACGTAGACAGCTGATCATTATCCGCTATTAGAACAGCCCCATTAAATCCCTTTGGTATATTTTGTTTTTCTACATTTAATCGAGTGTTTTGTTGCGCAAAAACAACCCTACTTATGAGAAAAAGTAAAATGGTTTTAATAATAATATCAATCATATAACTTGTGGACTAGGAGGAAACAAAACTTAAAACCAGTATTTAAATTAAGTCTGCTGATAGTAATTGGTAGAGATGTATCTTATTTATCAAAAGTCCTTTTCCATTAGAGTGTATATAAAAATCCTTAGAAATATTTACATAAAAATGCCTTTTACTTTTATCAATACTTATTGAACTAGGGTAAATTTTAGTGTCACCAGACTTGACATCCATATTTTTTACTTTAACATAAATATCAGCTTTGCTTATACAATTTTTTATTATATTTTTATTATCATACTCACATCTTATAATAGTAGATTTGTCTGTTTGCCGTATAATGTCATACGAAAAATTCATACATATTTCTAATGGAATTAAAAAAAATATACATACTATAATCAATAAAGAAACTAAATAGATAAAATTTCCAAGTAGAATTATTTTCACAGAGTTCATATTAAAAATCTGTTTAAAAACCTATGATAAGATGTTGAATGGAATATTATTAAGCTGTTGCTTCATAACAAGCTTAAAATATATGCCTTTTATATTCATTAAATCATTATGATTACCAACTTCCACAATTGATCCTTTATCAAAAACAATAATTTGATCAGCATTAACAATCGTACTCAGCCTATGAGCAATTGTAACTACCGTTTTATCTCGATAATATTTAACGAGATTATCATAAATTATTGTTTCATTAATGGTATCGAGAGCGTTAGTTGCTTCATCAAAAATAATTAGTTGAGGATCTTTGTAAACACATCTAGCTATAAGTATGCGCTGTTTTTGACCTTGACTAATGCCGGATCCATCCATTCCAATTTTTGTATATATACCATGTGGAAGCTCAGCCACAAACGTTGTCAAATTGGAAACGAGCAAAGCATATTTTAATTTCTGTTGATTAACTTCCCCCCCTTGAAGTATAATGTTATTAAGTATTGTATCACTAAAAATAAATCCCTCTTGCATTACTGAGCTTATACATTCACGCCAGACATTAGAATTAATTTGCTCTAAATTTTGCCCTGCTATTGTAACACAACCAGATGTAGGTTTATACATCTTTAATAGAAGCTTTGCTAGTGTAGTTTTACCGCTTCCACTTTCGCCAACAACTGCATTTATTTTGCCCTTTAAAATAGTAACACTTAAGTTTGAAACTGATAATTTTCCGTTTGAGCCGGGATAAATAAAGCTAACATTTTCAAAGACTATATCATCCGATATTTTATAATACTCAGTATGTTCATTAAATTCATCCTCACTGGAAAAACTATTAACTTCATCCAACCTGGCAAGGCTCAATTTTGCATCATTATATGACTTAAAAAACGCAACTATGTCACCTATTGGCGAAATTAGTTGAGCCATAATATATTGCACAGCAATTAGCTCACCAATTGTCATAGCTTTATCAGCAACTGAAATAGCTATCCTGTAAGTAATAGCCATACTGAATGCATTGATAATAATTAATGAGCCGAACTCTTGTAACTGTTTGAGCAGTATAAACTCTTGATTAAAGGAAAATAAATCTTCCCTTAGTGACCGCCATTCCTGCACGCGCTTAAGTATTGCATTATTAAGCTTTAAATCTTGAACACCATTTACAAGTTGCATTATAAAACTTTGATTCTTTGATGCTGAATCAAATCTATTGAAATCAAGTAAATTAATTTTTTTAAGTAGCACATGTGTCCAAATTGCATATAAACCAAATCCTATATTAAAGATAATTGAGAGTTTGTGATTAAAAATAAGTAATACGACCTGAAAAACAAATAAATTAATAATGGATAAAATAACCGAAACAGTTCTAGTAGTAAGAAAATCTTCAATTCTGGAATTATCATTTATCCTTTGTATAATATCGCCACTATTTTTCTGATCAAAATAAGAGAAGTCTAATGACAAGAGTTTTGTCAAGTGAGAATATAAAATACTTATATTTATTCTCGACCCCACGTAGAGAACTATCCAATTACGATAATAGCTAACCAAAGCACCCAATATTAATAAAGCGAATTGTGATAGCACAAAAACACCTATCAGATTATAGTTCTTTCCATTAATAGCAAAATCAAAGAATGACTTTGAAATTAATGGCAACGCCACTTGAATTATAAGCGATATAAAAATGCCTAATATTATATTAAAATAAAACTTTTTAAAATCATACAAGATACTGAATATTTTATTCAGCTGAGGTAAAAATGATTGTTTAAAATATTTAGGGTTATTTTCTAAGAACGCATCAGTAACTTCTAAATATAACGCAACACCTTTTGCAGTGGACGAATTACTACCGTACCAAGCTTGACGCAATTCCTTCTCAGTAACTATGTATTTACCTTTTGATGGGTCTGATATATAAAATTTATGCTTTGACTTATTACTCAATTTGTAAATTATCACAAAATGGTTTTGATTCCAAGGTATTATCAACGGGAGAACATCATTATTAATAATATCGTCAATATCTATATTAATTCCTGTTGCAATGAAACCAATACTTTCGGACGCCTTTTTTAACCCTAGCATACTAGTACCATCTTTACCCATATCAGCAACAGTACGAAGATGTGTAATATCTATCGATCTCTTATAATATTGAGCAATAATTTGAAGACAAACTGGACCACAGTCCATTCTATCAAGCTGCTGTATGAATGGAAAAGACATAAATGTTAAAAGGCTATCAAAGTAGCATTTATGATGAAAACAAATTTTCAATATATAAAGAGATTATTTCACAAAACCCCTTTTTAGTTTGGTTAGCTTTTTATAAGCAAAATCATAAGCCACCATCTCATAAAACCTCTGATTAGCATTAAAAACTTTGTTGACAAACATATGAATAATACTCCATATTACTTCGTTTTTCTTATTTTTTGCAACCCCTTCAAAATTTATAGAGTTACACAAGGCGCTTTTTTGTTTATTAACTAAATCTTCTTTATTAAGGATATTATTGACAAGAAATCCTTCTTCAAACCTTC
>JAKONF010000031.1 GCA_022702085.1 Rickettsiaceae bacterium
AATTATGAGAATTTTAAATGTAATGCTGAGCAAAGATCTAGGCGGCGTGCAGCAGGTTTTCCTAGATCAAGATAAAGCTTTTAGCCAGCTAGGACATCAAGTAATCAATGTCACTAGTTTCAGAGCACAAATAAACTCAGTAGTTCATAGTTTAAAAATATCAAATTTTGGTAACTGGGATTTGCTATCTAGGCTGCACCTAAAAATCATTATATTTTTTTTGCGACCGCAAATAATTATAGCTCATGGCAGTAGAGCGATAATTTTTGTTCAAACTTTAAGCAAAGTTCCTGTGGTTGGTATAGCTCATGGTAGCGTCAAACATTTAAATAAATGTGATTACATCGTAGCTTTAACCGAACATATGAGATCATATCTACTAAGTAGTGGTTTTGCTGCTGAAAAAATTATCATGATACCTAATATGATTCATATCAAAAAATCATATCAAGCTCGGCATTTCCATCAGCTAACAGTAATAGGCATGATTGCTAGATTTGTGGATAAAAAAAATATTGATATTTTTTTGCGAAGCTTGGCTATTTTAAAGGAACAAAATTACAGATTCAAAGCGTTAATTGGTGGAGATGGTGAGGAAAGAGAAAATCTAAAAAAGCTTTGCCTCAGTTTCGGCCTAACAGAACAAGTTCAATTTTTAGGTTGGATCAAGGATAAAGATCAATTTTATGCTGATATTGACATTTTTTGCGTTCCTTCAAAGCTTGAACCATTTGGCCTTGTTGTTCTCGAAGCATTTGAACAAAGCGTACCAGTAGTTGCCACCGAATCAGAGGGTCCGAAAGAAATCATACGTGATGATATTGATGGTTTATTGTGCAAAATCGATGATCCAATAGATTTAGCTGAAAAAATCAAATTTATGATCGATAAGCCAAATCTAGCTAGCCAATATGCCAAAGCTGCTTATCAAAGGTTAAGTGAAAATTATACTAGTGAAATTATAGCTAGTAGATTAATATCATTTTTTAAAAAAATTATTAATCAATGACCTCAAAATTTTTTAATGTAAGTAAGCTTGCTAATGGTTTGACCGTTTTAACTTACAATATGCCCTACTTAAAATCAGTAGCGGTCAATTTATTAGTTAAAGTTGGCTCTAGATATGAAAATCCAAAGCAGTCAGGAATTTCACATTTTTTAGAACATATGGCTTTTAAAGGTACGCACAAAAGATCTGCCAGAGACATTGCTGAAGAATTTGATGTAATTGGTGGAAATTTCAATGCTTATACAAGTAAAGAAAATACTGTCTATCATGCTAAGGTTCTTGGTGAACATGTTTTTACTGCTTTAGAAATATTAAGCGATATATTACAAAATTCAAAGTTTAATGCTGAAGATATAGCTAAAGAACTTGATGTAATCACCCAAGAAATAGCTCAAACATATGACAATCCTGATGAGTTGGTTTACGAAAATTTGTATAAAACTGCTTTTAAAAATCAGCCCTTGGGTGAGTCAATATTGGGTACCAAGCAGACTATAGCTAATTTTGATAAGGAATCATTTCAAAATTTTCAAAATCTACACTATGGAGCAGATAACATATTTTTATCAGTTGCCGGTAATGTAGAGCATGCAGATATTGAAAAATACGCAGAGATGTTATTTTCATCAATCAAAATTAGCGAAAAACAAACTTTTGTAGCTGCCAGTTATAATGGAGGCTACTGTTATCATAAAAAAGACTTAGAACAAACAAATTTAGCACTAGGATTTAAAAGTGTTTCATACATTAATTTACAACAATTTTATCATACCCAAATTCTTTCCCTAATTCTTGGCGGGGGTATCTCATCGCGTTTATTTCAGCATATCAGAGAAGATTTAGGTTTAGCATATTCGGTAGGAAGTTATAATAGTTCATATTTTGATAGCGGCTTATTCAGCATATATGCAGCAACTGCACCAGATAAACTTAATCATCTTTTTGAAGGTTTGATTGGTGAGATGAAAAAAATTACCGAAAATATTTCAAAAAAAGAATTAATTAGAGCTAAAGCTCAAATTAAAGCTAGCATATATATGGCTGAAGAAAAATCTGCTTACAAAGCAGAAGAAATCGGTAAAAATTTTGCCTTTTTTGGTAATTACACTACGGCAGAAGAAGTTCTGCAAATGATAATAGATTCTGAAATTGATGATATCACTTTCATAGCCAAGCAGATTTTTTCCACTAATCCCACTATCTCAATTGTAGGCAGCAAGACTGACTTAATTAATTATGATGATTTAACGACTAAATTTAAGATAGAAGTGTAGACTTATTAATTTATTGAAACTTATGCGTAATAAAATATATCAAGGATCTAGCAAAATCTTATATCAGACAGATAAAGAATATTCATTAATTATGTCCTTTACAGATGATATCAAACTCCAAAATGGCAAAACTTTTAATGCCTCAGGCAAAGGAGTTATTAACAATACAATTTCCTCATATATTATGAGTAAATTAGATATGGTTGGCATTGAAAATCATCTAATTGAAAAAATTAATATGCGTGAGCAGATAGTTCAATTTGTTGATATTATACCTATTAGTATATCTGTATCTACTTTAGCCTGCGGTAGGTATATAAAAGAATTTGATATGGAAGAAGGGTATGTTTTTGACCAACCAATGATTGATTTCAGAATTAAAAATGCTGAACTTAAATATCCTGTTATCAATGAATATCAAATCATCAATTTTGGCTGGGTGAGCATAGAAGAAATAAAAATTCTTAAAAAGAAAGCTATTAGAATAGCTGACTTTCTCACTGGTTTATTCGCTGGCATTGGCATTAGAATGGTTGAATGCAATCTTGAATTTGGCAGAGTTTTTAATGGCGAAGAATTTATAATCATGATTGCTGATGAAATTAGTCCGGATAATTGCAAATTATGGGATCTTAACAATAATGAAAAATTAGGTTTTGAAGCGATTGAATGCGCAATCGAACAGGATTCACAGCAAGATTTGGATCAAGCTATTTTGAGCTATCAAAATATATTGAAGAGATTTAACGTCTCATTATATTGAGCCTAAGACAGTTTGCAAAGTTCAAAAGTAATTGACTTTAAGCTATATAAATTGTATGTTGCTCTATAAAAAATTTTAATATAGGAAATAGCAATATGACTAGAATTATTAGTTCAAAATATAAAGCTAGTAGAAGACTAGGCGTTAGTCTATGGGGAACTGGTAAGGACGCATTTAATAAACGTAATTACCGTCCAGGACAACATGGCCAAAATTCGATGTCTAAAACTTCAGATTACGGTCTCCACTTAAAAGCTAAACAATGCTTAAAAATGCATTATGGCAATATAACTGAAAAACAATTCAGTAATACTTTCCGTTTGGCACAAAAAATGAAAGGTAATACTGGAGAAAATTTTATTGGTTTACTTGAAAGTAGATTAGATGCAGTCGTATATCGTTCTGGGATAGCTCCAACAATATTTGCAGCTCGTCAATTAGTTTCGCATAGACATATAAAAATTAATGGCAAAAGAGTTAATATTTCCAGTCAAAGACTTTACCCAGAAGATGTAATTGAGTTAATGGATCAATCAAAACAAATACCTATAATTGTTGAGTCCATAAATAATAAAGCAAAATCTGTTCCTAGCTATTTAACATTTGATGCTGATGCAATAACTTGTAAATTTATCAGAGTGCCTGCAATTACTGATGTAAATTATGCATTTGATTTACAAATCCAGTTGGTAGTTGAGTATTATTCTCGTTAGTAAAATTAAAAAGATTGGTAATTTATCAGTATTATATTAAATTAATAATTTACCAATTTTATATTTTAACATCTATGAATTTACTTTAGTTATTAGTTCTGATCATCAATCAGTTTCAATGAAAGACTAAAAAGGACTCCATCCTCTAAGTTAGTCATCCTGTAGTCGAACGTCTCAAAATAGATATTATCAATTGGCGAAGAGAAAAAACTTCTAAGATTAGCTAATTTATTTCTGTAGATATATTTTTTAAAAGTAGTTCTTTTAGATAATTTAAACCTTACATCACTAAATGTAAAATACCTTATTTCATATTTTTTATTATCTATATTAATAACGGTTCCAGATAAATCTTCAGCAATCTTTTTATAAGGACTAGCGTTGGCTATTATTTTGGAAGCTTCTGTAACTTGTTTCAAAGTTAGATGTCCTTCTCTGAATTTAGCTGCATCAACTATACTTGTTGATATAAAGATGACTATAGATAATCTTATTAATAATTTATTTAACATATTTATAACCTATAAAACTCTTGATGATCCTTCTATGTTTCTGATCCATCTTATACCACATCATCCCTTCTGCAGCCAATATTTTAATCCACCAGTTTTATAATAAACTAAATAATTATTGTTTATTACTATATTAATTTATTTTACTAAGTTCAAAATTTGTCTTTACTCCCTGAGTTAAATATATAATATCTTTATTCAATTTACATAAATTTCTTTTAAAAAGTTATAAGTTAAAAATGTCTATAATAAATAAATTTAAGTTTATCAAATTTATATTGTTATCTATTTTTATAAACGTTGCAATGCTGATAAATCAATCTACTTTTGCAGAACAACAATTTACACATATTAAGTTTGATGAAAAAATAATCTGGGACTTGGTATTAAATAGAACAGGAACCATTCCTAAAAAATTGAATTATGAACAAGAATTTATGCTAGAAGTATCAGATGTTTTAGGCAAAATTTTATCTTCAAATTCTAAAATAGATTATAGACTCATATCAGCCTTTAAAAATTTATCACCAACTTTTAAAGAAAAAGTTGCTAATAATGCAGCGATTGATAGCTTTGCTAATAATCACTCTAAAGAAGAACAAGCACTTGCTCATACTATTGCAGAATTTAGATTAACTGATTACGAATACGCTTTAGCCAAGGAGATTACCAAAAAGCAAACTCAGCAGCATATCAATATTAGTGGCGATATAAATGATAAAATAAGTAAACAAATTTTAGCAAGATCTAGTTTTTTGATTCCAACATTCATAATTTCAGAAACTGAAAATACTATACCAACTGAGGACGAGATTAATACAAATTTTTGGGTTAGTAGTTTACGTAGTATAAGTAAGAAAGATAAAGAATACAATCAGGCTGGTTATGTTGGTAATTATACAGGTGGCATTATCGGCTTAGATTTTAGTACTGGTGAAGAGGATATTTTAGGCCTTGCTTACAGCTACGTACATTCAGCATTCAAATATAAATCGTTTAGAACTGGAGATAAAGTTTTTGCTGATACTAATGTAGGTTCTGTTTATAGCAGTAGTCAATTTAATAATATTAATTGGCAAAATATATTTTCTGTGGGATTTGGTACTGTTAAGAATATAAGATTTGATCATATTTTTAATAAAAATGCTGAGGCTAAATTTAAAACTAATGGCTACAATGTTAGTTCTGTTTTAGGTTACGAGCTCAAGCTCATCAATAATTATCATTTAAAGCCATATGTTGGTATTAGTTATCATCACTCGACTGATGGATCATATACAGAACATGGCGTGGGTACAGCTCGACATTTAGTTGAAAGAAGAGTTAATTCAAGTTTTGTTGGTACAGTTGGTACCAAGATCGCAGTAATGGAGTATTTTAATAATGGACTCACCCTAACCCCAACCTTAAACTCTTCAATTGAACGAGCTTTCGGTATAAAAACTCAAAAAGTTAAAGCTAAATATATTTGGAAAAACTATTATTATCATAATAAAGGATATAGCGGTACGCACAAATTTGACCCTATTTCCTTTAACATTAGCGCTGATATCTTAGTTAAGAAAAATAATTTTAAAATTAATGTAGGATATGGCTACAACGTTCGCAGAAAATATCATAATCAACAAATGATCATAGGATTTGAATTATCATGGTTTTAGATAATATAATTTTTCTATATTCAAAAGAAGATATTAAAAATGAGAAGCCTTAATTTACAGATATTAAATCAAGGCTTGAGTAGTTAAGACTTGGGTAGATCAGCTTGAACTTTTGGAGCTCTTTTCTCTTTAATTCTGGCTGCTTTACCGCTGAGACCTCTTATATAATATAGAGCTGCTCTACGCACAATACCACGTTTGGTTACTGTAATATCATGAATTAGAGGAGAATATACCTTGAATCTACGTTCTACGCCTTCACCATGGATAACTTTACGTACTAAAAAAGAAGAATGAAGACCACGATTTCTTTTTGCTATTACCAAACCTTCAAAAGGTTGTAATCTTTCGGTAGCACCTTCAACTATTTTGACATTAACTCTAACGCTATCACCAGCTTTAAATTCGGGAATAACTTTATTAGCAGTATATTTAGCAATTTGTTCTTGCTCATATTTTTCAATTATATTCATTATATTTATCTCCTAAAATTCATCCTAAAAATTTGGCTAATTATTTTATCAATTCTGGCCGGCGTTTTTTAGTAACTAGTTCAGATTGCTCCCTTCTCCAGTTATTAATTTTTGCATGATTACCTGATAGTAAAATTTCTGGTACCTTTCTGTTTTTCCACTCATATGGTCTTGTATATAATGGACATTCTAATAATCCAGCAAATTCTCCATCCTGTTCAAAAGATTCTGAAACCACGGTATTACTATTAACTAATATGCCTGGAAGAAGTCTAATTACAGCATCCAAAATAGCAAGAGTAGCTATTTCCCCACCAGAAAGTATATAATCACCAATACTTATTTCGGCGATATTATACTCATCTATTATCCTTTCGTCAATCCCTTCAAAGCGCCCACATAATATTATTATATTTTTTTCAGCAGAGATCTTTTTTACCCTATTTTGATTTAAAACTCTTCCTCGCGGTGAAGGATAGTAAATTTTGCTATTTGGCTGTTTTGCTAATGCATGATCAAGAGCATTACCCAACACATCCGGACGCATTATCAGGCCGTCACCTCCACCAAAAGGCTCATCATCTACATTTTTATGTTTAGTTAGACCAAAATCTCTAATATTTACTGTTTCATAAGACCATATATTTTTTTTAAGACCTCGACCAGCCAATGAACAAGCTAAAGGACCAGGAAAAATTTCAGGAAAAATAGTTAAAATAGTGGCGTGAAATATATTCATGCTTTGAATTTATGAATTGATTTTAGCATAAAATCATAGTATATAATTATCTTGTTTGTTCGGGGCATAGCGCAGCCTGGTAGCGCATCTGGTTTGGGACCAGGAGGTCGGGAGTTCAAATCTCTCTGCCCCGACCAATTCTTTAAAATTTTTATTCATTATAATTTACACTTACCAGTCCAAACAAATGGATAATGGTCATTATTCTCTCCTAATATTTTCAAAATATCTTCTATGTCTGACCTTCCATATTGTAAATTACTAGTATTATAACTAGGTTGATCTATCGTTGTATTAGTATCGGAATATCTATAATCGCTATTATCTTTATTTATATCACCTTTGTTTTCTTGTGATATAATTTCATTTTTTTTCATTGAATTTTCTTGTTTTGATATGTTTTATTTTTGGCTATTGATTACTTCTTCTTGCATAACAGAAATAATCATAAACTTCTCGATAAATGTTTATAATTATTATATTTAAGTAAATCAAGTTCCTTGGTGAAATTTTTATTTACAAGATAATGTTCAAGCAATTTTGTAATGCCTTTTGAGTGTTGATTTAAATCTTCTTCATCAAATTCAATCTCTGTAAGCTTTAAATATGGCTTTGAACTAGCAATTTTAACGTAAACAATTTTAGGCATAATTTTAGTATTTATTCCCAAAAATCCTCCTCTGTTTAGAATCATCGCTTCAATTATCAACTGAGGTGACAAACCATGCATAACATCTTTTTTGGTTGGCACTGAACCAGTTTTAAAATCAAGGATGGTAGCTCTACCTTGATGATCAATCTCAATTCGATCAGCAATAGCTATAATTTTAATCTTTTTGCTAGCAACATCTATCATCATTTCACCAAATATTTCAGAATATATAGAGTTGTCTCTTCGGCGTTCTTCATCAAACTCAATAAATTCTGCTGCTATCTGTTTAAACTTAATGCGCCAATTATTATTAATTCTACTGATAGAATTTTCTTGCAAATAATCATCACAAATTTCTATTAAATGTTCAAATTTATCCCTCTTCTGGCAATAATTTTTAGAGTATTTGTCAATCACGTTGTGGACAAAATTGCCAAAATCAGCCAAGGTTGGCCCTGAAGTTATATTATCCAAAACTCGTAAATTCAATATTTTTTTAGCATAAAAG
>JAKONF010000047.1 GCA_022702085.1 Rickettsiaceae bacterium
CATTATCTTTCCAGTATTCTAAATGTTTTTGCCAACTATCCTCATATTCAGGAATTTTTGTTAATATACAACCAATAGTGTTTTCTTTATTAAATCTTACTTGTTGAGCCATAGAATCAGATGTTACAAGGACATTTTATAAATTCTTCAGGACAAATTCTTCTACCTTCGTCAGAACAAGTATTTTGTGATTCAGAATTTATTTTCGTAAGTACCATATTTACTAATTCATCAACAAAATATTCGTTTGTTCTGAGCGTGGGTACGCGTAAATATTTAATGCCATATTTTATTGCTAATTCTTTGTAATCTAGATCAAGCTCCACTAATGTTTCAGAATGCTCTGAAACAAAGCTTATTGGCACAATTACCACAGTTTTATTGTCTTTAGAGCAGTTAGCTATCTCATCTTCCGTAGTAGGCTTCAGCCATTCTACTGGTCCAACTCTGCTTTGGTAGCATATTCTATAATCTAAATTTTTAATAGATAATTCATTTACAATTTCTATTACTGATTGTTCAATTTGCCACTTATATGGATCACCTTCTTTAATGATTTTTATAGGAAGTCCATGAGCAGAGAAAAGTATACGGTAATTTTGCTCTTTATCAATAGTTTGTTTTATTAGCTCTGCATGAGCTTTGATAAACCCCTTATTTTTTGGATAACAACAAATATTTTTTAACGTGGGTAAATTGTCATTTTTATAAGCTTTTATTAAATTTTTTGTGAAATCTTGGATTGCAGAACCAGTGGTAGTAATTGAGAAATGTGGATATAATGGCAGCAGCAAAATTTCAGTTGGCTTGTAGAGCTTAATTTCAGCTACTATTTCTTTAGCCATTGGGTGCCAATGACGCATACACACAAAAACCTCATAGCTGTCTTTACAAAGGTTTTTGAGTTTTTGGCTAAGTAATGACCTTTGTTTTAAAGTTTCTTCTAAAATCGGCGATTTTCCGCCTAACTTTGCATATATATTTTTAGCCTTACCTGTTCTTAAAAAAGAAATTGTTTTAGCAAGGAGCCAACGCCATGGATTTGGTAATTTAATTATCGCTGGATCATAAAACAAATTAAACAAAAAAGGTCTTACTGAATCTAACGAATCTGGCCCGCCAAGATTCAACAGTACAATTGCTATTCTTTTTTTGGAAAATTCAATTTTATCTTTTATATTGGCGGACATAATTTACTAAAAATTCAACATTTTCTGGTGGCGTCGTTTGCAAAATACCATGACCAAGATTAAAAATAAAGTTTTTACCATTCATTACTGCTAAAATTTCATCAACTTTTTTAGCTATGATTTGAGGGTTGGTTAGAAGTAATACTGGATCAAAATTACCTTGCACTACAATTTTTTGCTGCCATTTGTGCATTTGGCTAGGTGAGATAAATTGATCAACCCCTACGCCATCTATGTTAGTTAAATTGATATATTGATCGTAGTTATAACCTGATCCTTTAGGAAAGCCTATTATTGGGATGTAAGGATAATCCTTTTTTATTGTTGCTATAATTTTTCCAGTAGGCTCAATCACAAAATCTGTATATTCAGTACCGCTAAGCATACCAGACCATGAATCAAATAATTGAATTACATCGGCTCCAGCTTTTATCTGACCAATTAAATAGTCAGCAGTATGATCGGCAATTAAATTTACTAATCTTTTTGCTAACTCCCTATTTTGATATAAAAACTTTTTACTGGTAGAAAAATCTTGTTTGCCTCTGCCTTCTAGCATGTAGCTCACCACTGTCCAAGGGCTACCAGCAAAACCAATAAGCGAAGTATCATTTGGTAAAGCTGTTCTTACTTTGCTAATTGAATTATAAATACAAGAGAATCTACCAAAAGGATCTTGATGCAAATATCTAAAATCATCTGCAGTTTTAAATTGATTTAGTACTGGTCCTATTCCTTCATCAAAGCTAACTTGCCAACCTAAGGCATGAGGAAGCACTAAAATATCTGCAAAAATTATAGCTGCATCAAAACCAAATCTTCTTATTGGTTGCATGGTAACTTCTGCTGCTAAATCTGAATTATAGCAAAGGTCTAAAAAGCTTCCTGCATCTTTTCTAATTTCTTTGTATTCTGGTAAGTATCTGCCAGCTTGACGCATAAACCATATTGGTAAAAAATTATTTTCCTGATTAAAAACTCTATGCAGTTTTGTATTTTTTATAAAATTCATTCAGATAACATAATAATATAATATAAATATAAAGGTTGTTGTAGTAGGGGCACCATTTTTCTGTGGATAACTTTATTTTTTACTTAGTTATCCACAAAATAAAACTGCCTTACTTACCTGATGAAATATGGTTTCTAAAGTAAGTTATCCACAAGATAATTTTTTCAAAAAACCTGTGGATAACTCTGTGGATAACTCTGTGGATAACTTTACCTAAATTGTGGATAACTCAAATTATACAAAGTTATCCACAATTTATCCACAATTTTATCCACAATTTGATTTGACCACAACATATAGTAGGTGCTACTATAAAAAAATACAATATATAGCAAAAAAATGCTAAATTTTTGTACCAAAATGACCATTTTTGCAAAAAGTTATCCACAGGTCATTGTGGATAACTTATTACCTGTTAACTTTTAGATTAACTATTATGAAAAATCTAACTATACATCTTGTTTCTGATTCATCTGGACAAACCGTGAAACAGGCAGCAAAATCGGCAATTTCGCAATTTGCCGACATTATTACTAAAGAATATCATTGGCCATTAATTCGCAATAAAGAGTTATTAATTGAAGTTTTGAACAAAATAAAGACTAAACCCGGTATTGTGCTTTACACAATTTCTAATGCTGAGCTGCGAGCTGAACTCAAAAAGTTTTGTTGGAATTTAAAAATTCCAGCTATCTCAGTTATTGGCAAAATTGTTACAGAAATTGCTAATTACCTAAATATTGAAACTGAGCAAAAAAATATTGGTTCAGTCTATAAACTAGGTGCAGATTATTTTGATAAAGTTGATGCTATAGATTTCGCACTTCGTCATGATGATGGTCAAATGACTGGTGATCTTGAATCAGCTGAGATAATTCTAATAGGTCCATCAAGAACTTCTAAAACTCCGACTTCAGTATATTTGGCTTATAACGGTTTTAAAACTGCAAATATCCCATATGTTCAAGGTCATCCTTTTCCAGATCAGTTAGAAAAATTAATATCTCCTTTGATAGTCGGACTAATTATAAATCCAGCTAGATTGGTACAAATCAGAGAGACTAGAATGAATTTGTTGCAAATAAATAATCTTGGTGATTATACTAATTTAGAAACCGTACAGGCAGAATGCTTAATGATAAAACGTTTATGTGAACAACATAATTGGCCAGTAATAGATGTATCTAGGCGCTCTATAGAAGAAACTGCTGCAGTAATTATGAAACTATTTTATAGCAAAAATAAGTAATCTCGATGATATCAATTGGTATAACTGGCAGCTTTGCTGTAGGAAAAAGTTCAATTTTAAATATGTTAGCACAAAAAAACTATAAAACTTTTGTAGCTGACAAAATAGTAGCTGAGTTTTATCAATCTGAAGATATAAAAAAACAGATTATGAAATTTCATTCTAGCTTAAAGAGTTTTGATAAAGTTCTGATCGCCAAGCTACTATTTACAGATTCAGCCTTTAAAAAACAAGTTACAAGTTTAATACATCCTTACGTCGAGGAGGAATTAAAAAATTTCATAGCCAAGAACAAAGCTGAAAAGATAATTTTTAGTGAGATACCACTGTTATTTGAAGTTGGCTTCGAGCAGTATTTTGATTATATAATTACTGTATATTGTTCTGAAAAAAATCGTTTAATTAGAGCCAAACACAGAGAAAATTTTAGCTTTAAAAAATTCAGGCAAATTAGAAAAAATCAACTTACTCAAATTGAAAAAATTAATTTGGCGCATTTTGCTATAAATACCGATATTAATTTGTTAAAGTTAGAAAAAAAAATAGATCAATTAATTCAGAGAATAGAATGTCTACCAATATAGGATCAATTAGAGAAATAATTCTCGATACAGAAACTACAGGGATCGATCCATTAATGGGCCACCGCATCGTTGAAATTGGCGCAATAGAGATGCGTAATAAGGTACTTACAGGTGAAAAATTTCACTGCTATATAGATCCAGAACGAGATATGCCAGATGATGTATACAGAATTCATGGTATATCAGGAGAATTTCTTAAAGGTAAGCCGAAATTCGCTGATATTGTGGAAGAATTTACTAACTTTATTGGAGATAGTAAATTAGTCATTCATAATGCTCCTTTTGATATTAAATTTCTTAATCATGAATTATCTTTGCTTGGCAAACCTTCATTAGAACTTGATAAAGCTATAGATACGTTGATAATTGCTAGAAAAAAATTTCCTGGCATGAGAAACAATCTCGATGCCTTATGCAAAAGATTTGGCGTTGACAATTCAGCAAGAACTTTTCATGGCGCTCTTAGAGATGCTGCCTTGCTCGCTGAAGTTTATGTTGAACTTATGGGTGGTAGGCAAGCAAGTTTTGATATGGTTAAAGCCCAGGATAAATATAGTTTTCAAAAGATACAGGTAGAAGATAATAGAGTAGAAAAAAAGACAATTGTTGTTATGCCTACCAAAGAAGAACTTAAAAATCATCAAATGTTTTTGGCTCAAATGTCTAAAACAGGTATGATGAATTAAACAAATAACAATCTATTCTTATTCTTAAACCAAAAATAGTGATTGCTTTTTTTATAAATTGTAGACATAAATTTTAAGGTATGTTTTATAAATTTAAGTAGATGAATAATATTGATTACTCCAAACAAATCATACGTAAAGAGTATTTTTTAAAAAGAGAAACCAATCTCCAACAAAATTTTCATAAAGAAAATGAAAAAATTATACAAAACCTAAATAAAATTTTAGCTGCTAACAATCAAGAATTGTATGGATTATATTTGGCAATGAATGGTGAGCCAGATATTCTTAAATTAGGTATAATGAATGGTAAAACAATAGCTTTACCTAAAATTATAGATAGAGAAATGATTTTTGTTAAATATCAACCTGGTGATTCTTTAGAGAAGAGTAAATTTGATAAATTATCTCAACCCAAATCAGCTAAAGAAGTTACGCCAAAAGTAATAATTGTGCCAGGTTTATGTTTTAGTGTTAAGGGATACCGAATTGGTTTTGGTTTTGGTCATTATGACAAATATCTTCACAAAGTTAGACAATTTTATCAACCTATAGTAATTGGTGTTTGTTTTCATGATAATTTGAAGTTATCTCTACCTTTTGGTCAATATGACCAAAAAATGGACTACCTAATTACTGATCAGATGATGTTAAAAATATGAGCTTTACACTTTTTGATATAATTATATTTACAATTTTAGTCATCTCCTCTTTATGGGGTTGTTATAAAGGGATCGTCAGATTAGTTTTGAATTCGGTAAGCTTCTTAATAGGTATTGCTCTTGCAATGTATATGTACCCATTTATCAATGAAATGTTCGCCAAGCATATTCAAAATGAGAATATAAAAATGATCAGCAGTGGCATTCTTGCCTATGCTCTATCATCAATTATCTTTAGTTTCATTATGAGTAAGCTTGCCTCTACTCTTTATCAAATGACTAGCAATGTTGCTGACAAAATCTTAGGACTGATTGGCGGCGCTATCAGGGGTTTTGTGATATCTTTATTCATATTCTTATTAGTAACTGCTTTTTATTCTGGTAGCTACAAAAAAGCCGAAGATTTAGCTGATTTAGTTAGTTCTAGCCTTGATCAAAACAAATATCCTAAGTGGCTCACAAATTCAATATCTTACGAATATCTTTATGAAGCCGCAGAGAGCGTTAAGAATAATGTACCTAAACAATATTTTAAATCGATTAAGATACATAAATCAAAAACTAATTCGAGTAACATGAATTTCAAGCATATTGACGAACTAGAGAGCCTCTATACAGAAGATTATGAAGATTGACATTTATGCAAAAATTTAGCTTGAGTGAACATTTTCAAGAGCTCAAATCAAGAATCATCAAAATTTTTTGCTCTTTTATCGTAGTTTTCATCATCTGCTATTACAGCAAAGTAGAGATTTTTAACTTTCTACTTTTACCAATTTTTGAGTTAAATTCTCATCATAATCATAAAATTATCTATACAGGACTTGCTGAAGCATTTTTCACTTATCTTAAACTAGCCACATATTCAAGCTTATTAATTATTATGCCCGTTATTGCTTACCAAATTTACAGCTTTATCAAGCCTGGTTTGCATAATGGTGAACGCAAAATAGCGGTCGTCACCTTAGCTATTGCGCCTATTTTATTTTGGGGTGGAAGTTTTTTTGTTTTCTATTATGTTATGCCTAAAGCATGGCAATTTTTTTTAAGTTTTGAACAAAAAGACGCCCTCTTACCAATTATTTTAGAGGCCAGAATCAGTGAATATCTAAATTTAGTAATTCAACTAGTTTTTGCTTTTGGTATGGCTTTTCAATTACCTGTGATTTTGGTAATCCTAAATTTGCTGAAAATAATAAGCGTGGCAAATTTACGCAATAAAAGAAGATTTGCCATAGTAATAATTTTTATAGTCGCTGGAATATTAACTCCACCAGATATTCTAAGTCAGTTTGCCCTTGCTATTCCAATGCTTTTATTATATGAAATTTCAATTATGATTTGCAAACTAGTAGAAGACAGAGGAACTACAGATGCTTGATATTAAATGGATAAGAGAAAACGATAAAGAATTTGATAATTTATTGATTAAAAGGGGGTTAGCACCAAGATCTCAAGAGATTATTAAATTAGACGAGGAAAGAAGGCAGTTAGTAACCTTGATCCAACAACTTCAACAAGCCAAAAATAAAAAATCAAGTCTGCTTGCTGATAAAGGCAGAACAACAAAAGAAAGCGAAGAAATCAAACGCGATGTTGGTCATATAAACGAAAAATTAGACGAACTCAATGTCAAACTGCAAAATGATAATATTTTACAGAATATATTAGAAAATCTACCAAATTTACCCGCTCCCGAAGTACCTCATGGTGTTGACGAATCCATGAACAAGCTAATACGCACCATCGGCGTTCCTAAAAAAGATCAATTGTATTCTTTACCCCATGAAAGGCTAGGTGAACAACTAGAGATGATAGATTTCATCCAAACTGCTAAAATATCTGGTAGTAGATTTGTGACGTTAAAAGGCGATTTGGCGCGTTTAGAAAGGGCGCTCATTAATTTTATGCTTGACGTTCATATTAAAGAATTTGGCTTTGAAGAGATATCACCTCCATATCTAGTAAAGCCTAGTGCTATGTATAATGTGGGATTATTACCCAAATTTTCTGAAGATTCTTTTGAAACAATCAACAATTACCGTTTAATCCCTACTGGTGAAGTGCCGCTAGCTAATATGGTAGCAGATAGTATTATTGCCCGCGAAGTACTGCCATTAAGATATGTAGCTTATACTCCATGCTTTAGATCAGAGGCTGGCAGTGCTGGTCGTGATGCTCGTGGAATGATTCGTATGCATCAATTTAGTAAAGTAGAGCTAGTATCTATTACAAGTCCAGAAGAAGCAGAGACAGAACATGAATATATAGTAGGAGCTGCTGAAGAGATCTTGAAAAAACTAGAATTACCATATAGGGTAATGCTACTTTGTAGTGGTGATATGGGCTTTCAATCCAAAAAAACATATGACATAGAAGTTTGGGTGCCTAGTCAGAAGATGTACCGAGAAATCTCTAGTTGTTCAAATTGTGGCGATTTTCAAGCCCGTAGAATGAAGGCAAGATATAAAGAATTTAATAGTACTGAAAATAAGTTTGTCCATACTTTAAATGGTTCGGCTTTGGCTATTGGTAGAACTATTATTGCTATTATGGAAAACTATCAAAATGAAGATGGTTCAATAACTATTCCAAAAGTTTTACAAAATTATATGGGTGGAATGACTAAAATTGAAATTCCTCAAAATAAATAAGCTATGATTCAAAATATAGATTTAGCTGATGTAGTAGGTATGATAGGCGTAGTTATTGTTATTATGCCATTTTTCTTGTTACAGCTAGGTAAGATGAATGCTGATTCGATGTGGTATCAAATGGGTAACGCAGTTGGCTCGGTTTTAATCATCATTTCATTAATTTACCATTGGAACTTTTCCTCTTTTGTGATTGAAGTATCATGGTTTGTAATCAGTTTAATTGGTATTTTCAGAATATTATTAAATAAGAGAAAGAGTCTTTAAGATAAAATGAGTTTCATTGTCGAAGAGCTGGGAATGGCAGCCAAGCAAAAAATGATGACAACTAAAGTTTGGCAAGATGATTGTCCTGTTTCTCTGCAGCAATTAGTAAGCGTTAAAGTTTTGCATTACAATTTTCAAGGCGAAGAAAAAGAAGGCGAGCTAATTGTGCATAGAAAAATGGCACAAAATACACTAAAGATTTTTCGTGAACTTAAACAAGTTAAATTTTCAATAGAACAAATTAAACCAATAGAGAATTTTGCTGGTGATGATGAATTATCAATGTCTCACAATAATAGTTCATGCTTTAACTACCGCAAAATTGCTAATTCTAAGCTCGTTTCATTACATTCATATGGTTTAGCGATTGATATTAATCCTTTGCAAAACCCAGTTATCACTTTTGAACATGGTAAACCAGTTGTAAGACCTACGCAAGGTATGGAGTATTTAAACCGCCAGAATCAACGTCCTGGCATGATTGAGCCAGTGGTAAAGATATTCATTAGTAATGGTTTTTCAGTTTGGGGTGGTAATTGGCAAGATCCCATTGACTATCACCATTTTCAAATAGATAGATTGAAAATAAACAACCTTGATAGAATGATATAAGCTTCATGATATGAATTGAAGTTAATTTTAAAGAGATATCAAGGATTTATGCACAAATAAATGGTAAAGGAGTCTGAATCATGTATAAGATGTGTAGAATTTTCTTACATTTATTTTCGGTTATGCTTTCACTAAACATTGCGAATGCTTCTATTAAAAATCTCAAAAAAAACGATCAAGAAACAAACAAAGTTGGTAAATTTCTAATTGTAGCAAATGGTAACTTCAATAAAGATCTCGTAAAAAAAATATTAAAGATCGCGTAGTAATCGCCTTGGATGGAGCATTTAAAAATTTTTCTCATATAGGCATATTTCCTACATATGTTTTAGGAGACTTCGATTCAATTAAAGAGGAGCAAGAGATTGATTTTAATATCAAAGATGTATTTAGCTATTTT
>JAKONF010000051.1 GCA_022702085.1 Rickettsiaceae bacterium
CTTTGGTAAAGTTCCTATCGATGTTAATGAACTCAATATTGATCTAGCTAGCATCTCGGGGCATAAAATATATGGTCCTAAAGGTATTGGAGCTTTATATGTGCGTAAAAAACCTAGGGTAAGGCTAGTGCCGCTGATCAATGGTGGAGGGCAGGAACGTGGTATGAGATCAGGTACTTTGCCAACGCCACTGATTGTAGGACTTGGCGAGGCGGCTGCTATCGCAGCAAGTGAAATGGACAGTGAATATGAGCGCATAAAAGATTTAGCTGATTATTTTATAGCTAAAATTAAAGCTGCTGTACCTGAAGTATATTTAAATGGTCATCAGGATAAACGCTATCCTGGTAATATTAATTTAAGCTTTTCTTGTGTGGAAGGAGAATCAATGATTATGGCTGTAAAAGATTTAGCGGTATCTTCAGGATCAGCTTGCACTTCGGCAAGCTTAGAGCCTTCTTACGTACTTAAAAGTTTGGGAGTCAGCGATGAAATGGCCCATACTTCGATTAGATTTGGTATTGGTAGATTTACTACTCGTGATGAGGTAGAATATGCAGCAGAATTGGTAATAAGTAAAATCGATTACCTACGCGAGCTTAGTCCTTTATGGGAGATGATGCAAGAAGGAATTGATTTAAGTAAAATACAATGGACAGGACATTAATGGTAAGTAGTTGTGTGAGAAACAAGCTCAATTTAACACCACAGCTAATATCAGCAACTATTCAGGATTATTCAATTATACAGAATATGAGTCCTTTCTACATATACGATATATCTAGACACTGTGGTTTTAATTCATTAGATTGGTCTTGTCCAGAAAATGGTTATGAATGTATTGATTATAAAAATTATTTTACGAATGCTAATCATTATCCTTTTTTAGTAAAAGTTGCTCAGCAATTTGCTGGTTTTGTATTAATTGACAAAGTTAGTATTAACAAAAAAATAGATTGGAATATAGGGCAGTTTTTTATTATTGGTAAATTTCAAGGAACAGGCGTTGCAGCGCAAATCTTCAAGCAAGTTCTAACAAAGTTTGTTGGTTGGTGGGAAGTAGCTGTTATTCCTGAAAATACTCCAGCTGTAAAATTTTGGCGTAGGGTAATAAATGAATATACCAACAAAAGCTATTTAGAAGAAACTAAATTATTAGAGGAAAAATATAAACGAATTGTTTTTAGTTTTAATAATTCTATAAATTATGAATAAAAATAGGAAAATATATGGCATACAGCGATAAGGTGATAGATCATTACGAAAATCCTCGTAATGTTGGTAAACTCAATGAACAAGATAAAAACGTAGGTACCGGCCTGGTTGGAGCCCCAGCTTGCGGCGATGCTATGAGATTGCAAATCAGAGTCAATGATGCCGGAATTATTGAAGAGGTGAAATTTAAGACTTTTGGTTGTGCTTCAGCTATTGCTTCGAGTTCTCTTGTCTCAGAAATGGTCAAAGGTAGAACAGTTGATGAAGCCGGTAAAATCACTAATAAAGAAATTGCTAAAGAACTATCATTACCACCAGTGAAATTACACTGCTCAATGCTTGCTGAAGATGCTATTAAAGCTGCTATTGAAAATTTAAAATCCAAGCAATAAATATTATAGTATATAATTTTAGACAAAATTATGGCGGATTTGAAACCAGAAAAAAAGTTGTTAAGTGTTACTGACAGAGCGGCTCAAGCAGTGAAACAACTTATTGAAAAACGAGGTAAACCCACTTTAGGCATACGTGTAGGCATCAAATCTGGCGGTTGCTCTGGGTTGTCTTACACAATCGAATATGCAGATAGTAAAAATCCTTACGATGAAATAGTTAATGATAAGGACGTAACTATATTAATTGATCCGAAAGCTTTGATGTATTTAATTGGCACCGAGATGAATTATATTGAAACTCAATTTAAATCAGGCTTTGAATTTGTCAATCCCAACGAGAAAGGTAAATGCGGTTGCGGTAAATCTTTTAATGTTTAGATTAATTTGAAACCGTGAGGTAATCACATTATATACTATTATTACCAGACAATTTTAAATGATATTCATCTAAATATTCTTTGATTTCTCGACCAATGTTATAGTAAAAATCTAACTCATTGCACAGTGAACGATAATCTTCATTAGTTTCGTTAAATATTTGCGAAGAATTTGTATTGTATATAAAAATTTTTATATAATTTTCAAGCTTTTCGTGATTCTTAGTTACATCATCCGTTTTAAATATTGCTCTGCATTCCTCTCTCTCTTTTCTTCGATCTTCTTGGAATTTCAACCAATCTTCTTTTTTCATGCCTTTTAAAATTAGTTATTTAAATTCAAAATAGCATTTTTAGTTAATATTTCAACTAATAATTGTAAATATAATTTATCTCGTGAACTTATAATCGCGATCGTCTTTTTCAAGATATTCAATGACCTTTTTATTTTGCATTGAAACTTCAATGAAATTGATGTAATTCTCAGGCGAGAAATAACCATTAATTTCGCGCTTTCTTAGGCGTTCTTGTTCTATATCATCCAAACTGATATTATAACTTAAAGCCAAAGCATGAATCACTTCAAGAACATCTCCAAGCTCACGTTTTAATTGATCAGTACCAATAGTTTGTGCGACTTCATTAGCCTCTTCAAGTAATTTACATTTCAATTGATATTTATATTCCTCATCATTCAGTTGCTTGCTATCAATAATAAGGCCTTCTATCTGCATACGAGTTGGAAGTTTATGCCTTACCAATTTATTAAACTCATATCTTTTCATAACTTATTTCTGATTAATCTTTTTGTTTCTTCTATGCCAAACAATTTAAAAAATGTGCCAAGGCGTGGCCCTTCAGTCTGGCCAAGTAATATTTGGTATAATTCTTTGAAATAATCTCGTAAATTTTCATAACCCGCACTCATCCCTATAGCATATAGCTGGTTTTGGATCTCCTCAGCTTCAACTTCTTTCGGCAAATTATCTAGTAATTCTAAAATCAAAGTTAGAATTTCCCGTTGATTTTCTGAAGGAGCTAGATAAGCTTTTTTGGCCTTGATGAAATCATTATAGTAATTGACAGCAAATGATGCTAGATGATCCAAAAATGGTGCAGTTTCTGGAGTAGCAGCAGGTACGTATTTGCTAATGAAACCCCAAAGCACCGATTTGTCTTCTGGATTACAAACACTTGCTAAATTCAGTAGTAAACCAAAAGTAATACCAAAAGTCTCTATCTTAGGTACGTTCCCATGATGAATATGGTAAGCAGGATTTGCTAAACGCTTGAGCTCATCTTCTTGATGATATTTTTTGTTAAAAGTGATATACTCATCAACATTTTTAGGAATTACATCAAAGTGCAAACGCTTTGCTTTATTTGGGGATTGATACATGTATAATGACATGCTCTCGAGCGGTGCATAATTGAGCCACTCTTCGACTGTAATGCCGTTGCCAGTAGATTTAGAGATTTTGTTACCTTCTTCACTTAAAAATAATTCATAAAAGAATTGTACTGGTGGCACGCCGCCAAGAATTCGGCAAATTTCTGAATATATACTACCATTAGGCATATGTTCTTTACCATATATCTCGTAATCAACGCCGAGAGCCGCCCAACGCATGCCAAAATCTGGTTTCCACTGCAATTTACAATGGCCGCCAGTAACAGGTACCTCAATCAAAGTGTTGTTCTCATCTAGGTAAGTAACTGACTTTGATGCCAAACTAACTTTTTCAATTTTTACCTGTAATACTTTGCCGGTGTGAGGACAAACTGGCATAAAAGGCGAGTAATTACTCTGACGTTCTTCACGAAAAGTAGGCAACATTAAAGCCATGATCTCATCATATTTCTCGATGACTCTAATCATCATATGGTCAAACTTACCTGATTTATAACAGTCAGTTGCGCTCATAAATTCATAATCAAAGCCAAATCTATCTAAGAAAGAACAAAGCTTAGCGTTCATATAATGCCCAAAACTCTCCTTTTCGCCAAATGGATCAGGAATAGCAGATAATGGCCTACCAATATTTGCTTTAAGCATATCAGCCTGCGGCAAGTTAGTAGGAACTTTACGTAGACCATCCATATCGTCAGAAAAACAAATTAATTTAGTTGGAATATCGGATATTTTTTTGAAAGCCTCACGGACAAAAGTAGTGCGTGCTACCTCACCAAATGTGCCGATATGCGGCAAGCCTGAAGGACCATAGCCAGTTTCAAACAAAACATAACCTTTGGCGGGAATTTTACCTTCTATATGGGTTAATATTCTCTTGGCTTCTGTAAAAGCCCATGAATTTGAGTGCTCTGCTGAATGTAAAATTTTCGACATATTACCTTAAAAATTTGAATTATAGCTTGAGTTTTGTGTTATAGTTACGCACAATGATTTGTCAGTATATTACGAAACACAAAGGTATATGTCAATTTTTACTATATTAAAAAAATTTGAAGAAAAGAATTACAGATTGCTACATATTTTAATCCTCAGCATTTCTGTATTGGCTTTATGCGTTGCCTATTACGTTGAATATCAAATGGGTTTAAAGCCTTGCCCTTTGTGTATTTATCAGAGATTTCCATATCTATCACTAATTAAAATATCTTTAACAGGTTTAATTGTAAAAAGTTTAAGCAAATATACGCTGTTTTTTCTCAGTTTAACTCTATCAGCTGCAACGCTGCTAGCTGGCTATCATACAGGTATAGAGAGAAAAATATTCAAACCTTCAAGCTTTTGTTCTTCGCTGATAACTCTGCCAGAACATTTATCTATTCAAGCTATTAAGGAGATGCTCTATAGCCAGCCAGTAGCTAACTGCTCTAGTCCTGCACTTAAAATTTTCCAATTATCAATGACAGAATGGAATATGCTGTTAAATTTAGGCTTACTATTTTTGGTCATAGCAGTTTGGTTACATGGTAGAAAAAATGCCAAAACCTGATTTTACTAATTTAAACGATAAAATTACTGAATTTGTCAGAGTAGATCAAGCCGGAGAATTTGGCGCTAAGCGTATTTATCAAGGACAATTGAAAGCTGTGAAAGACAAGCAAGCTCATAAATTAATCTACTCGATGATGAAGCAAGAATTAATTCATCTGAATTATTTTAGTAAGCAAATAGAAGAGCGTAGAGTCAGGCCTACAATGTTATTTCCATTATGGAATATTGGCGGATATCTACTTGGCTGGATCTCAGCTTTTATGGGCGTAAAAATTGCTATGCTAACCACTGAGGCAATAGAAGAAGTAATAGAAAAGCACTATCAAAGCCAGGTAGATTATTTAACCGAGAAGATCAAGGAAAATGAAGTTGATAATTTAGACCTACTCGCGAATATAAAGCAATTTAGGCAAGACGAGATCGAGCATAAGCATATTGCTATCAGTAGTGGTAGCCAAGATGCGTTGCTGCCTAAGCTATGGACTGCATTAATTAAAAAGATTTGTCTTGGAGCTATTTATTTAAGTAAGAAAATATGAAAAAATTGTTACTCATGAGGCATGCAGCAGCCAATGTTCAGCTCGCAAATGAAGATATCAACAGAACTCTGAGTGATATAGGCAGATTAGAAATCCTTGAAGCCAGAAAATTTATAGCTGATTTAAAAATAGATAAAGTTATAATCTCGCCAAGTGTGCGTACCCAGCAAACTAAAGATTTGCTATTTCAAGATTTTGAAGCAATAAAAGCTGAAATTAAACAAGAATTATACACCACAAATGTTGAGGGCATGTTGAGCGTTATTCAAGAAAATGATGATATGGAATCTTTATTAGTGATTGGACATAACCCTGTTATATATCAATTGGCTCTTAAAATGGCTGATAAGAAGCAAGACAGTTATGAAATGCTGATAGATATGAATATGCCAACCTGTTCTATTGTTGAATTAGATTTCATAAACGCCAATTACTGGCAAGAAATTGGGATAGATTCAGCAAAAATTGTCAAAGTTTTTAGGCCAAGTGCTAGAGATTAACAAATGGGACTAATAAATCAAAAAAAATGACAGGATGAATGAATCGCAAGTCCAAGCCTCCGATCCGAATTATTCAATTTGGGTGTCAGCATCTGCAGGAACTGGTAAAACTAAAATATTAACTGATCGCGTATTGAGATTGTTAATTAGCGGAGCTACTTTTGATAAAATCTTATGCTTGACTTTTACTAATGCAGCAGCAGCAGAGATGCAATCTCGTATTTTAAATAAACTATCGCATTGGGCAAATTTGAGTAGTGAAATGTTGCTTGCAGAGATTCACCTTTTAATACAAAAAACGCCTAGCGAGCAAGATTTGGAAAATGCTAAAAATCTTTATCATAGTCTGCTAAGCACTCAAGATAAAATTAATATTCATACCATTCATTCATTTTGCCAACGCCTACTCAAGCAATTTCCTCTTGAGGCTGGGATTAGTCCAGCTTTCCAAGTAATTGATAATACCCAAGAACAAGAAATTTTAAAGCAGGTAAAAGAGCAGCTTTATTTACAAGAAGAACATAGAATAATTGATTTTTTTATAGCCAATTTTCATGAAACAGTTGTTGAAGATATTTTGGCTGAGATAATAAAAAATTGTGCTAAATTTAGAGAGCTCAAATATCTAGAATTATCAAGCGAGCCAATTCATCCTAATAAATTTTTTGATATAACTAAAATATTAGCAGAGATATGTTTGAGTAATCAAACAGCAGATCTTATGACGTTATTAGAAGCTAATCTTGGCAAAGAAATAAACTGGGAATGTATACGTGAACTTTGTTTAACCAAAGATGGGAATATAAGAAAAAAAATTTTAAATGCCAAAGATAAGCAAGCTAATCAAACATTAGCTGAATATTTAGACCATTTACAAAGAAAAATTTATGATATAGATCAAAATTACAAATTCGAGCAGATTATATATCAATCCGAGCAACTCAAGAAACTTGGTAAGTTGTTTATTGAATTATATGAACATTATAAAAAGCAACATAGCTTACTAGATTATGATGATCTCATCTTTTTAACTAAATCATTATTAACACAAAAAAATGCCAGAGAATGGGTACTTTACAAATTAGATGGAGGCATTGATCATCTATTGGTTGATGAAGCTCAGGATACTAGTCCTCAACAATGGTTAATTATTGAATCAATTATTACAGAATTTTACTCAGGAGAAGGGGCAAGAGCAGAAGAGCGTACACTTTTTGTGGTGGGTGACGAAAAACAATCCATATTTAGCTTTCAAGGAGCTGATATAGAATCTTTCAATTTAATGAACGCTCATTTGAGAGAAAAATTAAAGATAGCTAATAAAAAATTTGCCGTAGTAAATCTTGAATGGTCTTATAGATCATGTGCAGAAATTCTAGAAGTTGCCTATAGAGTATTTGAACATATTAAAAATATAGACGCTGATCTTTTTATAGCAAATAATCCAAAAATTTTGCCATTTAGAAATACTCATCCTGGTAGAGTTGAATTATGGCCATTGATTTGTAATGAGAAAGATACAGGTAAGTTTTGGCCATTACCAGCTGAGCAAAATCAAGTAGTATCAGCATCAATAAAATTGGCAGATAATATTGCTGACTTCATTTTTGAACAAATCAGTAAAGGCACGATTCTACCTTCTACAGGCCAAAAAGCTAAAGAAGGTGATTTTATGATATTATTCAGGCGCCGAGATGAATTTACTCTAGAAGTGATTAATCAGCTAAAGAAAAAAGGTCTTGAAGTTGCAGGTATTGATAGGCTTACTCTAAATCAAAATTTATCAGTAGCAGACTTAATTGCTTGCGCAAAATTTGTGCTGCTTCCTAGTGATGATTTAAACTTAGCTTCGCTGCTCCGAAGTCCAATTATTGATTTTTCTGAGCATGAACTACAAAGTTTAAGTTCTAAGCGCAATACTGAAATTTCTTTATGGCAAATATTAGAGCTTAATCCTTTAATGTATCATAAAACTTTAAAAAAATTGAATGATCTAAGACAACTATATAAAGTTTCAAATGTCGCAAATTTTTTTCATGTTGTAGTAGATTGCTTAGGCTTGCGTTCTAGTATGAATTTTGCCAATGGACCAGAAAGTGATGATGCAATTAATGAATTAATCTATCTTTGCCAAGATTATGCTAGTAGAAAGAATAATTCATTACAAGGATTTATACATTGGTTTGAAAATAATGAAATCGAAATAAAAAGAGATACCAGCTCTGCTAGCAAGATTAAGATTATGACGATCCATGGAGCCAAAGGTCTACAATCGCCTGTAGTAATTTTGTGTGATACTACTAGCTTACCTATCAATAAGAGTAAGTTCATATGGAGTGATGATAGTGATTATAATGGTGATAATAATTTATTCATCGTTAAAGATGTAGCAAACATGCCAGAATGTTTAATAAAGCTCAAAGCTAAGCAGCAAAAGAAAGACATTCAGGAATATTTGAGATTGCTATATGTAGGAATGACTAGAGCTGAAGATAAATTGATTATATGTGGCTATTCTAATGGCGAAAAGTTACCAGAGAATTGCTGGTATGATCTTGTGCAAAAATCAATGAAACAGATGATCGCTGCAGATGAAGATGGCCTATTGATATATGAAAATCAAACTAAGAATAATTTTATGAATGATGAGCCTTGTAGTATCATAAAAAACAGAATTGCTTCAAACCTTAGTCATATTAAAGAAGAGAAAACTAATTATAAAATTCCAGAACTAACTCCTGATTTTACCATAAATTCACCATTGATTTCGCAGGATTATTTGAAATATGGCCAGGTCTTTCATAAAGTTTTAGAAGATAGCATCAATATCAAAGATACCGGTAGCATGAAAAGTCATCCATTGATTGCCGTGTTGACTCCTGGCTGGCAAAGTAAAATTTATCAAAGCATTGATAAATTACATAATAATGAGCAATTTCATAAGATAGTAGCTATGAATACTAAAACTGAGCTTAGTATTGGTTCTTCCAATGAGCAAGGAATAGATACTGGTAGAATTGATTTGATGGCCATGGATGATAATAATATCATTATCATAGATTATAAATCAGATAATAATCCTATTTATGATTTTGATAAAATACCGAGTGCTTACGTTTATCAGCTAGAATTTTACCGTAAAACAATTCAAAAAATATATCCAACACATCAAATCACCTGTCAAATATTATGGCTGCAGACAGGTGATTTTACAGAAATCTTGTTGTAGATATCTATTAATTTGATTCTGTGTTCGTCTCGGCACTTAGACCTAGAGTAGATAACTCATCAAAGGATATTTCGTCTGAAGAACGAAATTTAAATGCCAATATTTTTTCAATCAATTCTTTAGCTTCAGGAGAGACACCCCTTGGCGAGGATGACATGTTTTCTATCAAACTTTTACCACGATAAGTGTTACTATTTTTAACAATATGAAGGAAAAGTTCTTTGATTGTATTTACTTCGAATGGGTCAATAGAAACTGATATTACTTTTTTCACATCATGCTTAAACTCAAATTCTTCTCTGAGTTTTATGAAAAATGTCTTAAGTACATCGAAACCTACTTTTGATTTTATTTCAGTTATCCATTTTGTAACACTTTGTTTAGTAACATCATAAAAACTAGTATTATTTAAAATCTTTATTCTAGATTCAGCAATCTCATCTACTAATTCCAATAAGTCTTTTTCAGATAAGTTTCTATTATTGATGAATTGAGTTAAATATTCATCAATTAACATTTCAGATCCTTGTTCAATTAGTTTGATATATTTATGAATAATACTATTTTCATTTATACTTTGTGCTCTAGCCGAATTTGGCATCAAATATTCTTTGAGTTCACTGATAAGCTTTAATTCTAAACCATCATTGAAATGAAAACTTTGACCATCCACACCTTCAAAATTTTCAGCAAATGTTTTGTTAATAATTCCTTGAATTTTTTGCGTGGCAGGATTCCATTTGTCAGGATTTTTGTTATTTCCTTCATTTAAGCGATCATTTAGCCATTTAGCAAAAAATAATGGCCCATTATCTCCAAGAGATTCAATAGCACTAAAAATTAGTTTAAGAACATTTTCAAAATTATCGATGCTCATCTTGCTATAGTCGTTTTGAGTAGCATCTAATTTGGCTATTAATTTATCTTGTACTACGTTAAGTAGATGTATCAATTTACTTAAAGAACACATCTGTAATTGACTCAAAGTGGTCTCAAGATTACTAAGTAATTCCTGATCGTCCTTAACTATATGAATAATAGTTCCTAATATCTTTTTAAAACTCCAATTTACTGATAATCTATCTGACACGGTGGTCATTGATGATAATTTATTAATAACTTTAAGTACTGTATTAATATCTTGATCTTGCCATTCGGCAAAATAAGTTGAATAATCCTTTAAATTTATAAGCCAAGTAATTTCATCAGCGATTTGCTGTTTACTTAGTGGATATTCTTTACGAAGCAATTTCATAATTTTGATAGTTTTCTTTTTATTACCAGCTATTAGATCTGGAGATTGTTGATTATTAATGACAATTTTTTGTATACTATTACTAATAGGTTTTTTAGGTTCGACTGAGCCATGATATCTAAGTATCTTAACTATTTCTGAATTGTGAGATTCTGCATCAATCATTCTTTGCCAACCATCGAAATTTATATTAACATTAAATATTGGTAACCCGTCTACATCATTTATATTGAGTAGACTATCTAAAACCTCAACACCAAGACTTTTAATTATAACTTCTGTAATAGGTGTTAGTCCATTATCATCAAACTTATTAAAGTAATCTTCAAACAAATTTAAATATTTTTTAATAAGATATACGTTGTCTTTATCTACGATTACTTTATTCAAACATTTTAGTTTTTGTAAGTAAAAATCAGTATTTGGTAAAGATTCAATGATGTCTAAAATCTTATCCAGACTTATACTAGAGTTGTGAAAAAAATATTCTATAGCTGTCAAACTATTTTGCTCTTCATCTTTGTCAACAATTATGTTCCAATCGCCACCTCGACTTTTAAACGTTGAAAATAAATTTTCTTTACTTGCGTATTCAATGATAGATTGAATAGCTGTGTAACTAATGTC
Organism: Rickettsiaceae bacterium; assembly: GCA_022702085.1. Classification (GTDB taxonomy): domain Bacteria; phylum Pseudomonadota; class Alphaproteobacteria; order Rickettsiales; family Rickettsiaceae; genus JAKONF01. Next base: position 11,100 of record JAKONF010000051.1, read on the forward strand.
TTTAAAATCTATATATTTATTTTTTTCAATATATCTTAGAATGTTATCATTAACAGATTTAACAGCTGGAATTTCTAAATCCTCCCTACCAAGTAGGAAATCTACAATCTCATTTTTATTGAATTTAATGTTAAGACTATAACTTATTAATGATATTTCAATTTGAGGATTTTTATCATCGTCGGTATTCATTTGCATGTATCTGTTGGGATTATCAAGCTCAATTAATGTTTTTACAATACTATTTAGACCGCGTTCCATAGCATAAAACATTAAAGGTTTTTTACTACCCTCAATCATTGTAACATTGTGTATATTATTTGTACCAACATTTATTCTTGGGTCTCTTATCCAATCAACATTAAACTGTTTGTCATTAATAATATTTTCAATTGCTTCTATATTATTATCAAAAACAGCTTTAACAAATTCCTCAAACATAAAAATACCCAATTAATAAATTTTAAGTATTATTAAAAATAGTCAATTAAATGTCAAGAATAATTAACACTCGTTAAAATTTAATGTGAATTAATTAAGAATATTCTAAAAAACATAAAGTTTTTAAAGGTATTAATGCTGAGCAAAGAGATATTTTAAATTAATTAAATCTATTATTCATTAATAGCTTCGACCGATTCAACTTCTGGCACAAAATGTTTAAGCATTGATTCAATGCCATTTTTCAAAGTTATAGAGGAACTTGGGCAGCCTGAACAAGAGCCACGTAATTCGAGCTTAACTATGCCATTTTCGAAGCCACGATAAGTGATATCACCACCGTCCATAGCAACAGAGGGACGAACTTTAGTTTCGATTATCT
>JAKONF010000009.1 GCA_022702085.1 Rickettsiaceae bacterium
ACAAATATAGGATTATTTTTCATTTCATTAATGAATTTGAGTGATAATTTATCTAATTCATCATAACTTAGAGAGCTCTGCAGATTGAATTCTATTGGATTTCGCGCACTGCCACTAGCAAGAGAGCGAGGATTAACAGCAAAGATAGACATATTGGGAATTTTGTTCAAATATTGATTTAATTCATTCTTAATCTGATTTTGTGATTTTTTTCGCATATTCCAATCTTTTAGTGGAATGAAGCTAAAAGCACTGTCTTCACCACCTGATCCAACTACTGATAGATAGCCTTGCAAATCTTGGTGATCTGAAAAAATCTTTTCTGCGGCAATAACTGCTTTCTCTGAATTAATGAGCGTTGAGCCTTCTGGCCCTGTATACATTACTTGTAAATAACCATCATCTTCTTCGGGTACAAAAACTTTATTGACAAATTTAAAGCTAACTATCAAAACAACGATTGATAGAGAAATAACGCTAAAGAATATTTTTCTATTGTCTAAAGTAATTTGCAAAAATTGTAAATATTTAGCCTGCACTAATTTAAAATATTCATCGAATTTTACCAAAAATTTGTAGGGTTTTTTATCGCTATGGCTGATCATCCGACTAGACATCATTGGCGTAAGGGTAAGAGCTACGAAACCCGAGGCAAGCACGCAAAAAGCTAAAGTCCAAGCAAATTCAATGAATAATTTACCGATAAAGCCAGGAACCAAACCTATTGGTAAAAATACCGATGTTAAAGTTAGCGTCATTGCTAGAATAGCGAAGCTAATTTCCTTGGAAGCACTCTTTGCGGATTCTATAGGTGATTGACCTGATTCGTGATGCCTGAAAATATTTTCTAGCATAACTATTGCATCATCTACTACCAGGCCTATAGCTAAAATCATTGCCAGTAAGGAGAAAGTATTGATAGTAAAACCCATAAAATATATAGCAGCAAAAGTACTGATTAGCGATATTGGGATAGTAACGAAAGGAATAAGGGTAATTCTAAACGAACCTAAAAACAAGTAGGTAACCAAAGTAACTAGGATAAGAGATTCAAAAATGGTTGAATATACAGCATTGATAGAAGCATTAACAGGAATAGCGCTATCAAAACCAACTTCAATAGCAACTCCTTTAGGTAAATTTTTACTGATTTTATCAATTGCTTTTTTAACTTGATTAGAAAGATCTATAATATTGGCTTCAGATTGTTTGATAATGCCAACAGCTATGCCTCGTTTGCCTTTGTATCTTAGTATAACGTTATCTTCAGGAGCATCTAAATAAACTTTAGCTACATCTTTGATCTTTACCATTGAATCATTATCAGCACGCAAAATAACTTCTTCAAATTGCTTGGGTGAGTTAAGAGAGCCATTTAAATTTAGAACAAATTCTTTAGAGCTAGATCTGATAGTACCAGCCGGATAGTCAGTATTTTGTTCACGCAAAGCCGCTTCTATATCAAGTGGCGTGATTTTGAACTGAAACATTTTTATAGGATCAGGTTCAATAAGCATAGTATAGTATTTGGCGCCATAAAGTTGCGCTATACCAACATTAGAAAGTTTTTCTAAAGGATCTTTAACTTCATCGTAAACAATGCGGGTGAGTTCCAATGCATCATGTAAGTCACTACTGACGCTAAGCCAAATACTGGGAAAGTTATCAGCATCTTGCTTGGCAACTGATGGTGGCTTCATATCTGTTGGAAATATATAGCTAATTTCAGAAATTTTAGAGCGTACATCATTGAGTACTGATTCAGTATCTGAGCCCAATTTCAAGTTAAGTACAATATGACTAGAGCCAGTTGAACTTTCAGAAGAAGTATAATCAACATTTTTGATAGTTTTTAATTGCTTTTCAATGCGGGTAGTTATTTGCTTTTCCATGTAAAGAGCATCAGCTCCTGGATAATTAGCAGAAACTGTAATTACGCCAAAATCAATATCAGGAATACCCCGTATTTGTAGCTTATTAAAAAATACTAAGCCCATTGCCACTAGCATTAAACTAAGCACAATCGAAAATACTGGTCTTTTAATACATAATTCTGATATCTGCATAGAGCTAATTATTTTTATTCAAAAAAGATGCTAGCCAAATAATTTAATCTTGAATCTCAACTAAAGTTCCATTAGCAACTTTGGTAAGACCTTCAAGAACTACTAAATCATTTTCTTTTAGATCTTTAGAGATGATTTCAATTGAATGATCCGATCTGGTACCAAGTTGGACATAGATTTGCCGGATGGTATTGTTGTTGTCAATTAAGTAGACAAAATTACCTTGTTCATTCCTTAAAACTGCAGATTCTGGGATATTGAGTCCATTATGTTTATTGATAGTAAACTCGGTATGTAGGTAACTACCATCAATAAAATTATTATCTTCAGCAATTTTTATTCGCACTTCTAAAGTACCATTACTTGATAAATTTTTTGAAATAGCAATGATCTTTCCTTGGGCTTTATTATTATTGCTATCACTTAAAGTTATATCATTATCTATATTGATGCTGTTATATAAATTCTCTGGTAATTGAACGGTGATAGTTTTGTCACTACTTACTGTTAAATCGAATAGGTGATCACCAATTTTTATTTTGTCATCAACCCTAACTTTAATGACGCCAACCACGCCGGGGAAAGCTGCTTTAATCATCAAATCCTCAAATTTTTGGTTGGCTTTCTCTAAATTTAATTTAGCTTCTTCGTAATCAACTTTTGTGGTTTCAAATCCTTGAGCACTAATAAATCCTTTAGCAAGCAATGTTTTGTTACGCTCATATATTGCTTTAATGGCTGCAAGATTAGATAAAGCTTGCTCTTTGGTAGAATTTGCTATTTTTTGGTTTATCGCTATAATTAATTCTCCCTCAGCCACTTTTTGTCCTTCTTTATTGGCAATATAATCAACTATGCCTTCGCTATTAGCATAATAACTACGGCTTTTTTCATTGCGGCACTGGCCGATAGTAGTAAATTTATCAGCTAATTCGCTTAATTTAATAGGATAAGATTTTACTAAAATTTTGCTTTGCTCTTTAGAAAAAGCACTAGGCAGACAAATTAAGAAAATGAAGAGCAATCTGATTATTAAAAACATTTGATTAATGAATATGAGAACAAAAAAGGAGCATAACGCTCCTTTTCTTCTTCAGCAACAATTTTAATTGAGATTTTATAACTTTAAGTTCCGCTACCGGTATTGCAAGTAGAAGCATCGGCACTACCGCTTAAAAAAGCTACTAATTTTGGTGAAGCAAATATGATACCAACGCCAGCAGCAGTAGCAGCTGCTACGCCCCAATTAAGTTTACCTAAAAACAAGCCAACGCCTACAGAGAAAATAGCTATTGTAGCGATTCCTCTGGCAATGCCGCCAGTAAGATTAGATACTAGTCTGCATAAAGTATTTCCTACTACGTCATTATCATCCGTGCCTGAGGCAAAAGCAGATTCATGCCAAGCAAGCATAATAACGCTAACCGCAGCCAAGCTGAATAGCAGTCTCAGGATAAAATCCCTATCAATTTGAAGGTTAACACTAAGTAAATTCATAAACGACCTCTTAATAATCTGATTTGATGTAATAAAAACTTTACTAGCTAGCTGGCGGGCATTCAAGCAATAATTGTAAAAAATCACTATCAAAACTAAATCATTATCAAAAAGTGAAAAAAATGTGTTTTTCTCAACATAAAATTGAAAATTAATAAAATATTTTTTCAACCTACGAGATTAATTTCAAAAAATCAGCAGCCAAAAACAGTGAACCACAAATAACTACATTGCATTCTCCTTGGCAATTTAATCCTATTTGGTATAAAGCATCAGCTATGGAATCTGCTTCGCTGAAATCAAGATTTGCCGATCTCGCCATATTAATTATAGTTGCACTATTGTAACTAGAGGCTTCAGATAACACCTGAACGCCATAGCCCTTAACAATCAAACCATTGAAATAACTACAAAACTC
>JAKONF010000072.1 GCA_022702085.1 Rickettsiaceae bacterium
AAAATAATATATTATCTTCAAGCTCCTCAATTTCAACGGTATAATTGGAGAGAGCAATCAAATCATCAGCCATTTGCGTGAGTTCATGATAATGAGTAGCAAATAGGCACCTACAAGCTATTTTTTCGTGTATATATTCAAGTACGGACCAAGCAATAGCTACACCATCATAGGTGGAGGTACCTCTACCTACCTCATCAAGTATCACTAAAGAACGATTTGTGCTTTGAGCAAGAATTGCTGAGGTCTCTAGCATTTCAACCATGAAGGTAGATTGTCCTTTCATTAGGTCATCACCAGAGCCAATACGGCTAAATATTTTATCAACAATACCGATGTCGGCGCGCGTGGCAGGTACAAAGCTACCCATCTGTGCTAAAATAGCTATTAAAGCATTTTGCCGTAAAAAAGTACTTTTTCCTGCCATATTTGGCCCAGTGAGGAGCCATATGCGTTCTTCATTTGACAAAGAGCAATTATTTTTAGTAAAACTTTGACTAGACTTTAAGAAGCCTTTTTCAATGACCGGATGCCTGCCATCTTGAATATTGAGAGTCAAATCTTCCCTAAGATTTGGTCGGCAATAATCATATTCATTTGCTATATAACCTAAATTAGTAAATACATCTATCGAACTCAATGATTTACTCATTTTTAATAAAAAAGTTGATTTATCAATAACTTGTTCTACAATATTGTTAAAAACTTCGCGCTCCAAGTTAAAAACCAAAGTCCTAGCATTAATCATATCATTTTCGAGTTTTTGTAATTCACTCGTAGTATATCTAACGGTATTAATAGTAGTATGTTTGTGGATGAATTGCGGGTTATTTAGTTTATGGCTATGTTTATTAGAGACTTCAATAAATAAACCTATAATATTGTTGTGAGAAATTTTGATGTTCTCTATGTTTGCTTCACGTTGATATTTTTTTCTCAAATTTTCAATGCATTCTTTACCATTGTCAATTAAATTATATAATTCAGCAATTTTAGGATGATAATCATGTACAATATATCCTCCTTCATTTACGTAACTTGGAGAGTCTTGTCTTATCGATTGATCAATTAAATCATGTAATTCTTGATTACCAGCGAGTGATTCTGTTAGTTTTTCTATTTTTATAGGTAAATTAATGCCTAGGATGTTTATAAATTGGCCTTTTATTTTGGCAGCTATTACTAAAGTTTCTTTGATGCTTAACAAATCTCTACCTGACCCTCTATTCATTGAAAGTCTAGTTAAACATCTCTCAATATCGCTAACATTTTTAAGTAAATATCTGATATTTTCAGTTAAATTTTTATTTTGGTAAAATAAATTTGTTAGCCCAAGTCTTTGGTTGATTTGCTCTATATTTGTCAAGGGAGCAGAGATAAACTGATATAATAATCTACTACCATTTTTTGTAATAGTATGATCAATTGTACTTAATAAACTACCATTACGTTGACCTAGTGAATTAGTGCTGATCTCTAAATTACGTCTAGTTACAGCATCAATAATCATCAAATTTTGGGGATTGATTATTTTAGGTAATGGTAATTTAGGAATATTCTGTTTTTGGGTTAATATCAAATATTCAAGCACGCTACCAATAGAACTAATTTGGATAGAAGAAATTTGACCTACAGCCGAGACATCTGCTAATTTATAAAAATTTAAAATAATTTTTTCACATTTATTACTAGCAAAAAAACTATCAACCTGAAAGGTCAGCTTAGTAAATTTCAAACTACCTATATTATTTGCTAAATCAGAGCCTCTTAAATTTTCAGCTAGTAATAATTCTTTCGGCGCTATTTTAAAAATTTCATTATATGCATCTTGTTTTTCTACTTCAATAATATTTATCTCAGAGGTAGAGAGATCTAGGTAACAAATTGCCGCCTTATTTTTTATGATACTTAAAGATGCTAGATAATTTGGCGCGCTTCCAGAGATTAATGATTCCTCAACAATAGTGCCGGGCGTAATAATACGAACTACTTCCCGATTGACTATTGCTTTGTAACCACCACGTTTCTTGGCCTCAATTGGACTTTCTGTTTGATCACAAATCGCTACCTTGTATCCTTCCTCAATCAGTTTGTTTAAGTATAGTTCAAGAGCATGGTAAGGTACACCGCACATTTGAATATCATCCTCACCGCATTTACCTCTTTTGGTAAGAAGTATACCGAGGCAATTACTAGCATTTACGGCATCATCAAAAAATAGCTCGTAAAAATCACCCATTCTAAATAGTACAAGGCAATCCATATTGGCAAATTTAACATCTAAATATTGCTTCATCACTGTTGTGCAATCATTATAGCAATATTTTACTCTTAGCGCTTCTAAATCCATGTTATTGTCCATATTACCTACTCTATTCTCTTTTTAAGTAATCCATACCATGTTTCTGTAAATATTCACTATAACTACCTCTAAAATCCACAAGTCCTTTGGTGTTTATAGCAATGATTCGGGTAGCAAGATTAGCAAAGTCTCGATCATGCGTTACCATAAGTAAAGTACCTTTATAACTTATCAGCGCTTGTTTCAAAGCTTCTTTAGCCTCAATGTCTAAGTGGTTGGTAGGCTCATCAAGAATCATCACGTTAGCTTCTTCTAGCATAATTTTTGCAAGTAATAGCCTTGCTCCCTCGCCGCCACTTATACTCAAGATATTCGCTAATGCATTATCTTGCTTAAATAATACTTGTCCCATTATGCTTCTAATCTTATTTTGCAATTCATTAGGGAGTTGATTTTGCAACCAATCAAAAGCGTTGATATTTTCATTTAATAATTCATGATGATCTTGCGCAAAATACGAGATATGGGTTTCATATCCCCATTCAAAA
>JAKONF010000013.1 GCA_022702085.1 Rickettsiaceae bacterium
ATACTCAAACAAGGCTTTAGCTTTGGTAATAATTCTTGTTCTTTTGCTACTTTTAAGGCATAAGATTTGGCTGTTGGCAAGCGGACGAGCATTTCTGTACCTAACCGGAAAGTATGATTATCATGACCTTATATATCAACCTCTTTTATCTCTAAGCGAGCATGTTGTGGAAACTGCTTGGCGATTAATCTACGCGCTAAAATTATATCTGACTCTATGTGTGTTTGTGTTAATCTGCCGCTTCTAAATTTATTTGGCCGTTACCAATGGCAGGCACTGTATGTTCCTCAAAACTTTTATCTGTTATCAAAACTAGCTTTAAAATATCTATAATGTTTGAATCAATATTATGATTATTTAAATTTAGCTCTTCAAATTGCTGCTTACCAATTTTTGCTCCATTTTTAACAATTAATTTTATTATTTCTATACGATTTTCATTGTATAAAACTGCATAAAATAAGGGAGGTTTTCCTTTTGCGTCTAATTTATTTAAATTAACTTTATTATGTATCAAAATTTTTGCTATTTCTAATTCATCTGCTGGCTCTACCTCTACGGCATCTCTAATTTTGATGTCAAGAAGACAATGAAAAGCTGTTTCTTTATTATCATTCTCAATATTAGGATCAGCACCATATTTCAACAGTAAATTTACTATTTCTTTGTGTCCACAGATAATAGCATTATGTAGAGCTGTACGTCCATCATTGGCTTGAATATCTACTTTTGCACCTCTTGTTAACAATAGCTCAACTAAAGCAATATTGTCGCACAAAGTAGCCCAGTGTAGTGGTGTTCTACCGAGTTCATCTTGAATATCTATTTCGAATACTTGATTTAACAAAATAACAATTCTATTCATATTACTGCCAAATCTTATTGCTTCGAATAATTCATCATCTACTTTTGCTTGCTCTTTTTTAGTCAAAGTTTTTTTCATAAAATATATTTGGTTTTAATTAACTTGGTATTTCTAGATGTGTTCATACAACAGCTGATTGATAATCAACATTTGAATTAACATCTTTTTATTATTTAAAGTAATAACTTTAATTTATTTATTATCTGCGTTGTCTTTAATAACTCTGGTTAATACTAAATGGGGCGGCAAGCAAACCTTTGCGTTTACCGCCAAAAAGCGCTTTACCTATAATTGGTATATGCTTGATAATTGAAGTTAGGCCATACATAGAAGGCAGTACATAACCTTTCATCGCTACCTGGCGTTTAGTGGTGTCAACTTCACCATGGATACCAAAATCAAAAAATGGCCCTTCTGCATTTGCTTTTATGATATTAACTATATCTTCACTATAGCCAAATTTACCTTTCAATTCGTAAAAAGCGATACTTTTATTATTAGTTAGAGTGTTGAATAATCCTGGCAAAGATACAAAAGATACCATACGAGTTAAAAATGGCGTATCAACTAACATAAATTTTTTGAAGTTAAATCTTCCATCAAGTATTGGTACTGTTTCACCCTTTTTTACTTCTTGTTTGCTAGTGTTTAGCGTTAATATCATTGTACCAGCACGCATATTTTTGTATAAATCGAAAGCTCTAAGGACAGCACCGGCATTGTTAGTAGTTATTGTCCACTCTTCTCTATCTGCATATGGTTTTAAAAGTAGCTTGAAAAATTTAGTTCCAACATTTGAATTCAGATAACCTTTAAAGCATCTAGTTTGATCGCATTTGAAAGCCATACCTACATCTGTTAGCCATATATCATTTTTCAATTTGACCTTTTTGACATTTATTTTAATATTTGAACTAGCATTGCTGCTATCTTTACCTTTTTCCAAAAAGCTCATCAAATTTGCTTGAGATAGATCAACGCAATTTCCTCTGATTCTAACTTTAAATTCGTCTTTGCTAGAGGTAATTTCACTGTTAACATTAGTTCTTTTATAACTAAAAGTTGATATATTGATTTTCTTTTGATTAGGGCCCAACAATATATTTCCGATAATTTTGAGATTATCTTCACCAATTAAGCTAAAAGAAATGGGATTATTTTTTTTATCTTCAAAAGTTGCCTTAAGGACAAAATTAGTTTTTTGACCATAATCTTTATGAATACCTAATTTTTCAACTTGGAAATTTAAATTCTTAAGATTTGATTCTGCTTTAATGGTAGCGATATTGTTTTTAGCTTTATATTCAAAGTTTAAAATACTTTTACCAGATATTATTTTAACAATTCCGGCCTTATCATAATTATTTTTTATATTAGTTTTGATTTTTAATAGCTGCTCAAATTCTTTGGTATCTGTTAAGTTAATTTGATGATTGATTTCACTGCTGAAATTATTAATGTCTATAATTCCATTAAGCAATATTTTTTCGCCATCAAATTTACATGCAAGCTTGCCATTAGAGAGCGAAACATTATCATCAAATATTTTGAGTGAAACATTACCAATATCACTATTGATATCATAGATGTTCTTAGCTCCTTCTTTGAGCGGAATCACTAAGTTAATTTTAGTATTCGCCAGGCCCGATAATTTTTTTAAATTAACACCCTTTTGTTCCAAAGTATCTAGCGTAGCTTTCGGTACAAAGCTAGTCAATTCATTAGCTGCGCCTTTGGCTTCAGCATCGACAATAATTTTAATGTCGCCAACTTCAATGCCTTCTACGCTAATATTACCATTTGATAACAATGTATTATTACTGTAGGCATTTTCTACCTTAAAAACAATGTGCTGACCTTCAACGATGATTTTACCTTGAGCTTTTTTTATAATTGGAAATTTATCTGAATATTTTATTTCAAGATCGGAAACTACAAAATCACCTTTTAAATTATCAAGTGAAATGATCTTACTTTTAAAAAAATTTTCATCAAAATTGATCTGCAAATTACCAGAGCTTATCGACCCTGCATAGATCATCTCATTAAGCTGTTTAATGACTGCATTATCATTTGAAAATTTTTCCACGAACTGTAACATTGTCAGTGGTATATTACTCATTTGAAGGTCAGCTTTGACTTTTTTATACTGACCAAGTTCATGTTTTAGCTCACTATTTAGCGATAAAGAAGTTTTACCGTCAAAATTCACTTCGCAGCTTATCTTCTCTAAACCTCCAGAATCTGAATTATAAGCACAATTTGCTTTGCCAAGAATTAAATCTTCTTGCACACCATTATCAGCAGTAACTGAATTACTTTTTAGATCGACAAGGTTTAAATCTAATTTCATTATTTTAGTTAAAAATTTATGATAGAACTGACCTGTAATTTTGCTTTTAATGAAAACATTACTTTGATTGTTTTTTAATACAATATCAGCATCTATGTCAGTTAAAATAATAGGATTTTTAAAACTCATTCCTCGTCCCATTTTAATCACTAAATCTGAGAGTTCAAGTTTTGTATTAGGATCAACTGGATAGGTTAAATGCGATATTACTATTCCCTTATGATTGATATGAAAACCATCTAACTGTGCAGGTATATGTTCTTTGCTTAAATAATAAACAATTAATTTTTTTATTGGTTTATCTAAATAGCCTGCCCGCATGAATAAAATAATGCCACAAAAGATACCAATTAGGCTCAAAAAGATAATTAGAATTTTAAGTAAAATCTTCATATTATGCCGCGAATATTTGATAAATATTTCTAAGTTATATGGTGATTATAACAATATTCAACTCAATGTATATAATTATCAAAAAAAGGATAAATCATAAGTATTTTGAATTTACTTTTTAAAGTTTTAGGCTAAGTTATTCTGAGTTTAGCTAAAAATTGAGTAATTATGAATCTTGTATTTATAGGCGCAGGTTATGTTGGCTTAGTATCTGGAGTGATGATGAGCCATATGGGTCATCTAGTCTCTTGCATTGATACTGATAAAGCTAAAATTGAAAATCTTAAATTAGGTATAATGCCTCTATATGAACCTGATCTTGAGCAATATCTTAATGAAGGAATACTGAATAACAGACTTGATTTTGTTTACGGTTTTCAACATAACTTCAAAGATGCTGAAGCGATATTTATCACTGTAGGCACACCTGCCCTTGATTCTGGTAAAACAGACTTAAGCAGTGTCATTAATTGTTTAGATGAAATTTTACCTAAAATTACCGCTCAATGCTTGATTGTTATTAAATCAACAGTGCCACCAGGTACCGCCTCTCATATAAGACAATACATTGCCTCTAAGGGTTATAAAAATCTAGTTGCCTCTAACCCTGAATTTTTACGTGAAGGCTCAGCAGTGGTAGATTTTTTGCAGCCAGAAAGAATTGTTATCGGTACCAATAGCGAAGAGGCAAAAAATATATTAAAGCAAATCTATCAATATTTAACAAGCCAAAATATTCCTCTTATTAACACTGATTCAAATACTGCAGAACTCATAAAATACGCTTCAAATGCTTTTTTGGCTACCAAGGTTGCTTTTGTCAACGAGATGTCTAATCTATGTGAATTTGCAGGCGGAGATATCGATGAACTCGCTTTGGGACTCGGTTTAGATTCTAGAATAGGCAATAAGTTTTTGAAAGCAGGTCCTGGTTTTGGTGGTTCATGTTTTCCTAAAGATATTTTAGGCTTAGCGCACTTTGCCAAAGATATAAACAAACCATCTCTCATAGTTGAATCAGTTATTCAGGCCAATTTAAAACGTTACAGCGATATGGTAGAGAAAATTGCTAAGATTTATGATGGAGATTTACATAATGTAAATCTAGTGCTACTTGGTATTACCTACAAAGCTGGCACTGATGATGTACGTAATAGCCCAGCAGTAGAAATAGCCAAGCAACTAAAAGCAAAAGGAGCGCTTTTAACTATTTATGATCCTCAAGGCAATAAAAATGCGAGTAAAGTTTTAGTGGGAGTTAGTTACGCTAAAGATATAGAAAATCTATGGACTAGTAAAGATGGTGTGGTAATATTGACTGAATGGCCAGAATTTGCTCTACTGAATTATGAACTTATTAAACCTCTCTTAAAACAACCAATTATAATTGATTTGAGAAATATTTTAGAACCAGCAAAAATTGCCAATATAGGTTATAAATATTATTCTATTGGTAGAAAAGATACATTATAGATAAACAAAAATGCAGAATAATTTTGTTCATTTACGAACTCAAAGCTCATACTCAATGTTGGAGAGCGCACTTTCTATTTCACAAATTATTTCTCTTGTTAAAGAACAATCAATGAGCGCTGTAGGTCTAGCTGACCGTGGTAATTTATTTGGCCTGCTTGAATTCTCTTTAGCAGCTTTAAAGGCGCAAGTTCAACCTCTTTGCGGCTCTATTGTTAATTTTGCTTACATTGAAAATAAAAAAACTTATTTTAGCGAAATTTTATTAATAGCCAAAGACGAAATAGGTTACCGAAATTTATTACGTTTAGTTAGCTATACTTTTACCGAAAATGACCGTAAAATTTGTAATCACATCACCCAAGATGACCTAATTAGTTTTAATGAAGGCCTCATAGCTCTCTCCTGCTACACTGAAGGGATAGTGGGAAAATTTTTACTGAGTAAAAATCACGGCTCAGCAGTCAGTTCTGCTAAATTTTTGCAAAATATTTTTGGTGATCGCTTCTATTTTGAAATAATGAGGCATAATCTAGAAAAAGAAAAATTCATCGAACAAAGTTATATCGATATCGCTTATGATTTAAATATTCCATTGGTTGCTACTAACAACGTGCTTTTTGCCAATATCAATATGCACGATGCTCATGACGTTTTAATGTGCATTTCAGCTGGAGTTACCAAAGAACATATTGAACGCAAACGTTCAAGCAATCAGTGTTACTTTAAATCTTCCAAAGAGATGATTGAGTTGTTTCATGATCTACCTGAAGCTATTGCTAATACTCACTATTTAGCGCAGCGTTGTTACATAATGGCCTATGCAAGGGAGCCAATGATGCCTAGTTTTGCAGAAGGCGGCAACAGTGAAGAGCAAATACTTAGGAAACAAGCGAGAGATGGACTTTTATCTAGATTAGAAATTAAATATAACAGCGAACAAACTTCTCTTGCAGAGCAAAAAATAATGAACGAGCAATATTTTTTTCGTCTTGATTTTGAGCTAAATATTATCTGCCGTATGCAATTTTCTGGCTACTTTTTGATAGTTTCAGATTTTATCAAATGGAGCAAGCAGCAAGGAATTTTAGTAGGACCAGGTAGAGGTTCTGGAGCTGGTTCAATAGTTGCTTGGGCTTTACTTATAACTGATCTTGATCCGATAAAATTTGGCTTGCTCTTTGAGAGATTTCTTAATCCTGAACGTATATCGATGCCGGATTTTGATATTGATTTTTGTCAAGAAAGGCGCGAAGAAGTTATCGCTTACGTAAGCCAAAAATATGGTTACGGTAAGGTTGGCCAAATCATTACTTTCGGTAAAATGCAGGCCAAAGCTGTAATTAAAGATGTTTCAAGAGTATTAGGTCTTAAATACGACTTTGCTAATTATTTAACTGATTTAGTACCGTTTAACGCCATAACTCCTGTTACTTTAAATCAGGCAATAAATGAGGTTGCTGAGCTAAACGCCGCCGCCAAAGGCGAAGGTCTATATAACTTACGCGGCGAAGAAAGTTTGATCAAACAAGTTCTCTCCACTGCTTTGATACTAGAAGGATTACACCGTCACGCTTCTATCCACGCAGCTGGCATTGTTATTGCTGCCAAAGATTTGATGGAAGTTGTACCGGTTTACAGGGACGTCAATTCTAGCATGTTGGTGATTCAATATTCAATGAAATATGCAGATATTGCTGGACTGATAAAATTTGACTTTTTAGGCTTACAAACTTTAACTGTCATTACCAAAACCAAAGATTTACTCAATAGGCAAAATATAAATGTTGATTTTACTACTAGTAAATTTGACGATGAAAAAACTTACATCATGCTAAGTCGCGGTGAAGGAACTGGTGTTTTTCAATTTGAAGGACCAGGCATGAAAGACAGCCTGCGTAGGCTTAAACCTGATAATATTAAAGATATTATCGCCCTTGGTGCTCTATATAGGCCAGGTCCGATGGAAAATATTCCTACCTATATTGCTTGCAAACATGGTAGGCAAAAGCCTGATTATTTGCATCCTCTGCTCGAATCAATCCTAGAAGAGACTTACGGCGTAATAATTTACCAAGAGCAAGTTTTAGAAATCGCCAAAGTTTTATCTGGCTATACCTTAGGCTCAGCTGATCTCTTACGTAAAGCAATGGGCAAAAAGATCAAAAGCGAGATGGAAGCCCAAGAGCAAATTTTCATCAAAGGAGCAGTGGCTAATGGTATTGATAAATCACAAGCTAAATCAATTTTTGCAACTTTAGCTAAATTTGCTGGCTATGGCTTTAATAAATCTCACGCTTCGGCATATGCGGTAATTACCTATCAAACAGCTTACCTCAAAGCCAATTATCCAACAGAATTTTTAACTGCCTGTTTAAATTTGGAGATTGACAATAACGATAAGATAAATGTTTTCGTGCAAGAGGCTAAAAATTATCAGATTAAAATTTTATCACCAAATATAAACCTATGTGGTGGTAAGTTTGATATAATTATCAACCAAGATCATAGTAAATCTATTTTGTATGCACTTGGAGCAATAAAAAATGTAACTATTAACTTTGGAGAACTTGCAAAAGCTGAAGTTAAAAAAAATGGCTTTTTCAAAAACATTGTGGATTTTATTGAGCGCATGCCACTAAAATCTCTAAATAAAAAAGCATTAGAAAATTTGATCAAAGCTGGAGCTTTTGAAGAGCTACACCCTAGCCGCAGTGATTTACTTCAAAGCGTATCTAATCTATTTGCTTATGCAGGATCTTATCATCAAGAACAATCATCAAATCAATTTAGTTTGATCAAAGTCAATTCAGTTAGCAAAAATGTATTAGTAGAGGGTGGTAAAAATGAAGATCATGCTGGAGATGCTACTAATGAGTTTGAAGTTTTAGGTTTATTTTTGAGCAAGCATCCAATATTACAATATGCTGGTATCCTCAAGCATTTTGGTATTATTAACTCTTGGGACTTAAAAAATAATTTATCCCCAGGTTCTTCGTCAATTAAGATCGCTGGCTTCATTCAAAAAAAAGATGCCAGAATGTCTAGCAGAGGTAGATTCATTACTCTACAACTTTCAGACCAATATGGCATTTTTGAACTAACTATTTACAGTGAAGAAGTACTCAAAGAATATGTGCATCTATTAGATCTTAAAACTACTGTTATTGCCTCTTGTGACGCTTTTAAGGATGAAGGCGGTGTTAAACTCACGGCCAGGAGTTTTATGAGCATTGACGATATCATCAAAGATAATATGTTTAATTTGAAATTGAATATAGAAAACGCTGAAGATTTAACAAAGGTAGTATATATTTTGAAGAATAGTCAGTCTAATACTTCTAATTGTGAAATAACTATGTGCGTTAAAATAAATAGTGATTTTGTAGCAAAAATTGTCATGCCATCTTTTTACTTAAATGCACATGATATAGATAATTTAAATAATTTTATTGTAAGATAGTTTGATGAAAAAAGATAAGAATTTACAACAAAAAAATTATGCCCTGCTGGTCATTTTACTGGCAGTTTTGGTTTTGTTGTATTACATAACCATTGTTAAATTAGAATCATAAACCTTTGGTGACAATTATTAAATTAAATATCTTGTTCTAAGATAGTGGTTGGATTGACAGTTGATAAAAAAATGTTATAAATTT
>JAKONF010000106.1 GCA_022702085.1 Rickettsiaceae bacterium
TTTTGAAATATGTTAGGAGTGTAGCTCAATTGGTAGAGCGCCGGTCTCCAAAACCGGAGGTTGCGGGTTCGATGCCTGTCGCTCCTGCCATTAGTTAAAAGTAGATTATGTTTAAAGAAAATAAGTACTATAAATTCTGGGAACAAGTTAAGCAGGAAGCTTACAAAGTTATTTGGCCCAATAAAAAGGAGTTAATAACATCTACCATTATTGTGTTAGTTGCAGTGTTTGTATTCAGTTTGTTATGTCTTGGGTTAGATTTTGGTATGCATAGAATCGTACAATTCATACTCAATATTGGTAAGTGATATTCAAGGATTTTTACTATGACAGGACAATATAAGTGGTATATCATTCATACTTTGTCAGGTTCTGAAAAAAGAGCTAAACAAATGATCATGGATCAAATTATAAAGCACAATATGTTGTCATTTGTGGAAGATATAGTTATACCAATTATTGAGGTACCTGAAATTAAAAGAGGTAAAACTTTAAAATCAGAAAAGAAGTTTTTACCTGGTTATATTCTTATCAGAATGGATATGAATGACGAGATATGGCACTTAATTACTAGTATCTCAAAAATTGCTAAGTTTTTGGGTAGTCATAGTAAGCCGCATCCGCTCAGTGATAAAGAAGTACAAAATATGTTTAGTCAACTTGAGACTAAAACTAAAGATGCTAACTTAGTTAAATTATATGAGATTGGCCAACAAATATCAGTAGTGGAGGGACCTTTCGATGGTTTTACTGGTACTGTAGAAGATGTAGACAACGAGAAAGCGAGATTAAAAGTTTCTGTATCAATTTTTGGTAAAGCTACTCCAATTGATTTAAATTTCAATCAAGTTAAAAAAATATAATTTTAAAAATTAATAAATATTGAGGAAATGACAAATGGCTAGAAAGGTTACGGGTTATATTAAACTCACTATTCCAGCTGCTAAAGCAAACCCTTCACCACCGGTTGGTCCGGCTCTTGGTCAAAAGAAGGTTAATATAATGGAGTTTTGTAAAGCTTTTAATGCGGCAACTAGTAGTATGGATGCAGGTACACCAACACCAGTTATAATAACTGTATATGAAGATAATAGCTTTACCTTTGTAACAAAAACTCCTCCAGCATCTTATTTTTTAAAACAATATGCTAAAATACCGAAAGGTTCATCAGCTACAAAAAAAGATAAAAATGTAGGAACAATCACAAAATCCCAATGTGCAGAAATTGCCAAAAAGAAAATGGTTGACCTAAACGCAAATGATATAGAAGCAGCAACAAAAATTATTATAGGTACTGCTGAATCTATGGGTCTTGAAGTAGTAGAGGGATAAAATTATTATGAATACAAAACTTAAATCGACTGAAGCAAAAAGCAAGGTATCTAAAAGCAAGAAATTAAGAGCTGTTAAAGAAAGTTTTGATGGTAAGATTTTTTATAATATAACAGATGCAATAGAATTACTCAAAAAAAATACATTTGTTAAATTTGATGAGACATTAGAAATAGCAATGAATTTAGGAATAGATCCTAAACAGTCTGATCAAATGGTACGTGGACTAGTTAATTTGCGTACAGGAAAAACTGCTAGAGTATTGGTCATTTGTAAAGATGAAAGAATAGCTGAAGCCAAAAATGCAGGAGCTGACATTGCTGGATCAACAGAGGTTTTAGAGGATATAAAAGCTGGAAAAATTAATTTTGATGTTTGTATTGCTACTCCTGATATGATGGGGTTAGTAGGAGGAGTTGCTAGAATTTTAGGGCCAAAAGGTTTGATGCCAAACCCTAAACTTGGTACTGTAACTACAGATATTACTACAGCAATTAAAAATGCGAAGAGCGGTCAAGTTGAGTTTCGAGTTGAAAAAGCTGGTATTATACATGCAGGTATAGGTAAGTTGTCTTTTTCAGTGAACGATTTGCTCAATAACGTTAGAATTTTTGTTTCAGCTATTCAAAAAGCTAAACCTACCGGAGCAAAAGGCACGTATGTAGAAGGTCTTCACTTATCATCAACTATGGGACCCTCAATTAAGGTCGACCTAGCAACTATAGCTTAAATGAATTATTAGGAGACTTTGAAGTGCTAAGATCAGAAAAAAAACAGTTTGTAGAAGACTTAGAAAATCTCTACAAAAATAATGATTTAGTAATAATTGCTCATTACCATGGTCTTACTGTGGCTCAGATGACTAATTTACGTAAATCTTTGAGAGAGAAGAATGCTAATCTTAAAGTTGTTAAAAATACTTTAGCAATATTAGCTTTGAGCAGACAAGATGATAATAAATCAAAAAATTTATATGCTGGCCCAACAGTGATGATTTATTCAGATAAATCATTTGATTCAGCAAAAGTTGTTGTTAATTTTGCCAAAAATAATGATCGTTTAAAGATTATTGGTGGCGTAGTTAATAATGTTTTAATAAATTCAGCTGGAGTAGAGCAATTAGCAATACTTCCTTCATTGGATGAACTTAGAAGTACAATCATCAGCTTAATGCAAGCATCAGCTGCAAAACTTGTTGGAGTTACTAAAGCTCCAGCAGCGCAAATTGCAATGTTGCTTCAAGCACACGTTGATAAAAATTAATTTAATATAAAATTTAAGGGATATATTTATGGCAGATTTAGCTAAAATTGTTGACGAATTATCAACTCTAACAGTAATGGAAGCGTCTGAACTTTCAAAAATGCTTGAAGAAAAATGGGGAGTATCAGCTGCTGCACCTGTGGCAATGGCAGCTCCAGCTGCAAGTTCAAACGCACCTGCAAACGAACAGACTGAATTTAATGTTATGTTAGCTAGCAGTGGTGATAAAAAAATTGAAGTTATCAAAGTAGTTAGGGAAATTACTGGTTTAGGCCTAAAAGAAGCTAAGGACTTGGTTGATGCTGCTCCTTCTGCAGTTAAACAAGGAATTGCTAAAGCTGAAGCTGATGAAATCAAAGCCAAGCTTGAAGCTGCTGGAGCTAAAATTGAGATTAAGTAATTAATTTTATCTGAATATTAGGATAACCAATTAGTTATCCTAATTTCTTATATTAAGAAATCTTGATTTAACTTGATTATGTAATTTTTTATAAACCAACTACTTATTGTAAATGATAAATATATTGTAATTAATATATTTAAAACAAGATACAATATATCATAACATATGTGGATTTTTACTTGTCAAAGCATAAAATACATTTTCTACCAGTCCATTCTATTTTCTATAATTTATTCAAAATTATATAATGATAAAAATATTAATCAAAAATGGATATTAAAATTTTT
>JAKONF010000016.1 GCA_022702085.1 Rickettsiaceae bacterium
GCTTTTACCACTATTAGATGCCATTGCCTTAAAACAGAATATAACTAATTTGTATCTTGAATTTAATAATATTGGTGATATTGGAGCTGGATATGTAGCTGACCTTTTACAAAAAAATAAACAAGCAAATGGAAAGTTGCATGTTATTGGCTTGGGTAACAACAATATAGGCAGCGAAGGGGCAAAGAGTCTTAGTGATGTATTTGGAAATTGTAACTTATCGCAATTACATCTGTACAATAATATTATAGATGATGATGGTGTTAGAGCTATCGCAGATGGTCTTAAGCAAAATAATTTAATTGATCAAATTCACTTAAGTTACAATATGGTAACCAATATTGGTCTACACTCCTTAATTGTGGCACTAGACACTGATAAATCAATATATAACATTACTCTTCATGGTAATGCAATTGATGATGAAGGAGCCGACGAAATTATTAATGCTATGAAGCATAAATCATCACTAACAATCTATGTTGGTGAAAATAATATAAGTAATTCCAAGATGCAGGAAATAGTAGATATTATAAATATGAGTAAAGAAGACCGCCAAGAATTACAAAGAGAGACTGAAGAAGAAGATAAAAACTCTAATTCAAATGATGGTGCAAATCCACCTACAGCAGATGATGAAAATAATGATAGTAGCAGCAATGGCGCAACAACTGAACCAGTAACAAGTGGTAATGAGGATAGCGGCAGCTCATCTACAGCGCCAGCAACAGAGCAGCCAGCCGATACAGGATCAAATAATGGTAACTCGACTCCACCTGTAGGTGATAATTCAACTGCGCCAGCAAGTAGTGGCAGCCCTCAATCAGCTGAAAATGGTAGTAATAGCGATAATCCAACAACTGAACCAGCAGCAAGTGGTAATGAGGATAGTGGCAGCTCATCTAGGACGCCAGCAACAGAGCAGCCAGTTGATAACAACATGCCGGTAGCTGGTCATTCAAATGATGATTTACATATAGGTTAATCACTGTAATTCCCATCCATCCAACAAGAGCCACACTTTGTATTAGTGTGGCTTTTTTAATTTCCATAATTTTATGTTTTAATAAGCAAATGCAATTAACTAATATGTTAATTGTTTATTAAATAATTAATTCTACTGTGAAGAATCAAGCAGATGAAACTATAGGAAAATATTATGAAAAGTGTAAATATGTTTTTAGATAAAGCTGCTAATACAATTAGTGGGGTTGTAAGTTTTTTTAATATTTTTGAAATACTAGATGAAAAGCTAGAAGAACAAAAAGATAATTTATTGTATCCAAGAAATGATAGAAAAGCGTCAATAGCCGATGACAGTAGCAAAGTTAGTAAAAATTCAAATAGCGAGGTAGATAAAATAAATAATAAGCCAATTAGAAGAATAAAAAATGAGAAAGAAGATTCAAATAGTGAAGCTGACTCTGAAAGTGATGATTCAGTGGATTCTGAAAAAACATTTACTCCAACTACTATATCAAGACAGTCTACAAGTGATACATTAGAAGAGCTCAAAGAAAATCTTAGCAAAATTAGCGGTAAGAAGGTTGATAAAGAAGCGCTAGCTGAATTAAAGAAAATTATGGAGGATAAAAAAAAGTTAAAAGATCCTACAGATAAAGATTATCAAAAAAACGTTGAGGCACTTAAGTATGAAGTTAAAAGTTCCAATAGTCTACCACCATCCAGAGAGCAATCACCAGAGCAATCACCAATAAGCTCACCTAGAAAGGAAGAAAATAAAGTAGAACATGGCAGTAAAATATTTAGTCAAAAACCTAAGAAATCAGATAAATTTGGCAGTGTTAAAAGAGTCAAACAAAAGAATAAAAATTCAGATACTTTGTCTCCATCTAAAAAAGCTTCACTTGATGAAGAAGATAAAGTAGAGTACGGAAGTAAAATTTTTACTTTAAAGTCCAAATCTAAAGTATCAGATAAATTTGTCAATATCAGAGAAGTGTTTAAACACAAAGATAAAGATTCAGATAGTCAGCCATCATCTAAAAATTCTTCACCGATGCATTCTCCTAGAGAAAAGAGTAAAGAGGATGAAAGTAAATATAGTGATTCAAAATCTAAAATATCTCACTCAAAATTAGATGAATCTGTACATAATAAAGTAATTAAACATAAACATAAACATTTAGATAGTTCATCTCAGTTTGTACAACCATTAACTACAGAAGAACATAATAAAGAATCTGGAAATGATATTAAAAATTCAAAGAAGCCAGCAAAATTAACTAAATGTAAAGATGATTATATGGGCTCCGTAATCTATCCTGGAGCAGGAAGTAAGTTTGGACAACCAATAAAACCAAAAATAGAAGAGGAGCGTGAAGATACAGTAAAATTTAGTGATATCGAGCCAAACACTGAACCTCTTCAACCTTTAATAATGGAGTTCTATACTGTTGAAGATTTAAAAAAAAGGGCAACCATAATAGATATGGGAACAGATAAAAAAATATCCATAGAATCTGAAGATGAATATAATGACGATGTATTCAATAATGATCCAAGTGAAGAATATAATTCTGAGAATTTAGCTTCAGTAATTAAACCAATGGAAAGAATTGATGAAGGAAGTATTATTGGTGGTTCAGAGATACAGCATATATTAGCAGGTAATGGCTCAATAATTGTTCATAAAGCAGAAGATATTCACTAAAATAACTTGGTTAACATAAAAGTAATTCTTATCACAAATGAGGATTACTTTTCTAATAAATACACAAGTAACCTCATTTCAACATCATTACATTGTCTATTAATATCTTTTTTATTGCCTCATAATTTCATTGAATTATGATATGAACTTTAATGCATAGTGAATATACGAAGATGAAAAAAATTGTGATCTCTGGCATGATAGGTAATGCTTTAGAATGGTATGATTACGCATTATATGCTCAATTTGCACCAATAATTGCTATGCATTTTTTTCCTGATTCTGAAATTAAAGAAATTCTTACTTCTGCAGTATTTGCAGCTGGCTTTATTATCAGACCTCTTGGTGGAATATTTTTTGGTTATATTGGCGACAAGTTAGGTAGGCGCATAGCTTTAGTTGTTGGTATTCTTACTATGGCTATACCAACGGCAGCCATTGGGTTACTACCAGGATATTCTACGATAGGCATAGCTGCTCCAATAATATTAACCTTAATTAGATTAGTGCAAGGCTTCTCACTAGGTGGGGAATTTAGTGGTTGTATAGCTTACATAGTTGAGCATTCTCCTCTTAAATCAAGAGGAATAGCTGGTAGCGCAGCTTTTGTCAGCATGTGCGGCGGAATGCTACTTGGTTTAGGTACTGCTAACATGTTCAATTATTTCATGCCAGAAGCTATTCTAGTTGCTTGGGGTTGGAGAATTCCTTTTATAATGGGACTATTCATTGGTGGTATAGGACTTTATATTAGATCTCATCTATCAGAAAGTCCACTATACAAAGCTGCAAAGCAGCGGGGGGAATTATCGAAAACACCTTTAAAAGAAATATTACTCAATTATAAACTACCATTATTTGTTGCTATGGCTATTTACGTAACTGTTACTGCGCCATTTTATACAGCTACGGTATATTTAGAAAGTTTTATGCAATCTCTTGGTTATAGTAGATTTGAGAGTGGTATAGCAGGTAGCTTAATACTACTCTCTATGATGATAGTATTGCCTATCTCAGCTTACGTATCTGATCGAATTGGCCGTAAGCCTGTATTGCTCATGGGCATATTCGCGCTTATTATTACCATTTATCCAATTTTTATGTTAATTGGTAGTATGAATTATAGCTATGCTTTATATGGAGTATTGTTGTTTTCTGGAATTCTTGCCTTTTATATGGGGCCAGTTCCTACTACCTTAGTTGAGATATTTCCAACCAAAGTAAGATTTACTGGTATTGCTTTATCATACAATATAAGCGCGGCAATCTTTGGCGGTTCTGCGCCAATGATTGGCATGCTATTACTGAAGATAACTGGCAATAAGTACTCGATAGCTTATTATTTAATTTCTCTTGCCATTTTTACTCTGGCTATACTAAAATACTATGCTGAAACTTACCAAAAAAATTTAGATGATAATTAATTATAGTGATAATGACCCTGATATCTTCAAAGTTCCTGGTGGCCAAAACAAGGTACTAATGCATAGTTGTTGCGCGCCATGTAGTGGCGAGCTAATGGAAAAAATGATTGATAGCGGTATTGAACTTACTATTTTTTTCTATAATCCTAATATTCATCCTAAAAAAGAATATGAAATTCGTAAAAATGAAAATATTCGTTTTGCAGAAAAAATGAATATAGATTTTGTTGATGCAGATTATGACGTGCAAAACTGGTTTGCTCGGGCCAAAGGTATGGAGCATGAACCTGAGCGTGGTGTGCGTTGCAGCATGTGCTTTGATATGCGTTTTGCTCGCACAGCCTTGCATGCTTATGAAAATGGCTTTAAGGTTATTACTAGCTCACTTGGTATATCAAGGTGGAAAGACATGGATCAGATCAACGCCTCAGGGGCTAAATCAGTAGCTCCTTATGATGGAGTTGCCTACTGGGTTTACAATTGGCGCAAAGATGGCGGTAGTGCCCGGATGTACGAAATTGCCAAGCGCGAAAATTTTTATAAGCAAGAATATTGCGGCTGCATTTATTCTTTGAGGGATACTAATGATTGGCGCGAATCAAAAGGTAGAGAAAAAATCGCTATTGGAGAACAATTTTATTCAGACAAAATAAAATAATAATTAACTATTGCTTTAAGGATTAATTTTTCAACCAATAACTTTTTAGTACTTTAACTATTGGATTGTCATGATCGTAAGATAAAATTGGCTTTTCTCCTCTCTCAATTGCTTGCCAGTAACTATAAGATAATTTTTGTTTTCCTAGCTCATAATTCATACCCTCCCAGGTATCTTCTCTAAAAGCATAAACTGCACTATGCCATTTGTTTTCATTAAATACATCAATCAAATCTTGAAAATATAATTCAATATTTGGCGTAGTTCTATTACCACCAAACTCACCAGCTAATATCCTGTTACTAGCTATATTATATTTGTTTTGAAAATCTATTATGGGTCTCAAATATTGAATTATTCTCTGTTTGTCCCAATAAATATTTTTAATTTTTCCTGGATATGAAAAATTTCCTTTATTGATTTTAGCTGTAGTATATGAATATGGCTCGTACATGTGAAAGGAATAAAGAATATATGGATCTTGCAGAATGCGTAAATCTTTAAAACAAAGAGGGCTACCATAAGAAGAACTTTCAACTATTATAGGCGTAGATTTATCCACCTTTCTAACGGCACCGATAATCTCTTGGTAAAATGATAACAACATTGGTTGAACTTTATCTTGCTTTACCTGATCAATATCCATGCTTGTAGAATCATATAAACGCTCAAGATGAGGTTCATTGAGGATATCATAACCTACTATGATATCATAATTTTTAAGAGTTTTAGCCAAATCTTGCCAAAATGCCGCTGCTTGAACTTGAAACTCGTTGCTTTGCCAAATTCTCAAATCATCTATATTATTGTTGTTTTGATTCCATCTAGAACCTGGTAAACTGAGCATAGTAATGACTACTGGCATTTTTATTTCGGTACAATAATCGAGAACTTTGATTAAATATTTGAGATCGTCATTATTGAGATTTTGATAATTGTCAGCATTACCTACTAAAAAGTCACGTGTTTTACTAATAAATTTATCAGGAGCAATACGTAAAAAACCTATATTATATTCTTTAGCTTTAACAATTAGCTCTTTATCTATGACTTGATTAAAAACATTAGCTCCAGCTCTTGGTTGGTTCCAAAAGTTTATTTTCTGCTCCTTGCCGTAAGAAAATTCTGATATAACATTTATCATAATTAAAAATTTGAAGATTAGCAGGTAAGGATAAATTTTCATTGATGATAATAAACATGAATTTTCATACTAATATAACAGAAACCTTATTTTCAAGCAACATTGATGATTATTGAAGTTTTTTTAATTATAAGTTGAACTTGATTATTTAATATAGTATTAAAGTCTTAATCATTAACTTAAATAATATAAATTATGTCTAAAAATAAAGATATACGGATTCTAATCGAAGCCATCAAACATAATGATATTGAGCAGATCAAAGATTTAGTTAAGAATCAAGGTTATGATATCAATGCAAAAGATGAAGATAGAAATCCTTTAGTTTTTCAATTGTTGTACAGAAGTGACCAAATTTATTATAATACTTTCAAAATATTAGATAAACTTGGAGCTAACTTCGATGTAAAAAATGTTAGAGGTACAACTTTTCTAAGTAAAGTTATTGAATATGGAAATTTAGATGTAGTTAGACTAGTCCTTACTAAATCAATTGAGCAACTCAATATGATTAATAATAGTGACGGTAAGTATCCATTATTTATTGCGGTTACCAAATGTAACGAGGATATGGTGAGGTTACTCGCTGAAGAATTTAAAGCTGATTTAAATATAAAAAGTAAAAATGGTAATCCATTAATTTTTAGTGTTCTTGATTTCTATAACTTTAATTATGAAATGGCTATGTTACTAATTAAACTTGATACCAAATTGAACGTTAAAAATAGTATGGGAGATACTCCTTTAAAACTTGCAGTACAAGCACAAAAATATGATGTAGTAGAGGCTATGCTAGAAAAAGGGGCTTCATCAAATACGAAAGATAGAAAAGATAAATACATATTGCATTTTGCTTATGATACTAGAGACGAAAATTTAATGCGTCTCTTGGTAGAATACGGAGCTGATATCAATTGTAAAAATAAAGAGGGAGACACGCTGCTGGCGTCAGCTGTTGGTGGTATAGGATCGTATTACCATAATAATTATGAATACAAAATGGTCAATTTACTATTGGAACTTGGTGCAAGTCCTAATTTAAAAAATAAAGAAGGTGAGAGTATAATATTCAAAATAATTGAGCATGGTAAATCTGAAACATTGGATATATTTTTGGAGCATAATGGTAAAATCAACGTTACAAACAGAGATAAAAAATCTCCAGCGCAAGTTGCAATAGATAAAGAAATGCCCAATATACTTGAATCTTTATTTAAATACGGTACTTCATGCACAGGACTTACTTCAAATAATCCAGAAATTAAAATAATATTAGATCAGTACATGAATCTAGGTGGTGATACTGATACTCCTCAGGACAATACCTAGAAACAACATCAGTTGCTATTATCAAAAGTAGCTCTAAATCACCTTCAGCTAGTTATCGCCAATTTTTGTTGAGGCAAAGATTGGCGTATTTTAACTATTAATCAATTGCCCTCATAACATTTCAAACTCAAATTTAAATAAATATTTAAATATTTGTTCAACTAGCAATAGAAAAACATTTTTAAATATGTTAATTAGAATTGGTAACATATTGAAGGAGAAGAATAATGTCTAAAGAAACGGATTTTAATCAATTTGTTTGGGCTATAGTTAGTCAAGATATGGAAAAAATTAAAAAATATGTAGAAGAGGGTTTTGATATTAATTCTAAAGATAAGCAAGGTCAACCTGTAATAATTCAATTTTTTTTGGATAGAACAAATATCTCTCCTGAAAAAATTCAACAATTAAGCGAAATTAATGCTAACTTCAATGTAAAATATAAATCTGGTAATACCTTATTAAATAGCATCGTAGAGAGTGGAGAGATTGAAGTAGTTAGAGCAATACTCAAAGTCTCTGAAGGATCATTAGTTAACACCAAAGATAATGATGGTAGATATCCTTTACATATAGCAGTAGAAAAACGTAATGAGGATATGGTGAGGTTATTAGCAGAAGAATTTAAAGCAGATTTAAATATTAAAGATCGAGATGGTGAGCCATTACTTTTCAAAGTGCTTACCGAGAGAGAAATGTATGATATAACTATGCTTTTAATTGAGCTTGGAGCAAATCCTAATCAGTTAAATGATAAAGGTGATAATATACTAAAATATGCAATAAAAGCTGAAAGATATAGCGTGACAGAAGCTTTACTTAAAAAAGGAGCTGATGGGAACCTTACAGATAGTAAAGGAATATCACCTCTACATCATGCTTGTGAAGTAAACAACAAGCATTTAGTTGAACTTATTCTTCAAGCAGGAGGCGATGCCAATTGTAAAAATCAACATGGGTATTCAATTCTGCAAGAAGCCATGGGAACTGAAATATTTGGTTCTTATAAAAGCGAAATAGTTAATTTACTAATTAATTATGGTGCAAATATAAACACAACATATAGAAAAGGTAAAAGTATTTTATTTAAAGTCATTAAGCATAGTGACCTAGATACATTAAACTCAATGCTTGAAAAGGGTGCCACAACTGATGGTTTAACTAGAAAAGGCAAAACTATGGCTCAGGTAGCAATTAAGCATAATAATATTAAAATACTTGAATCTCTCCTCAAGCATGGAGCATCAACAGAAGATTGTAAGTCTAAAAATCCAGAAATTAAAAAATTGTTAGAAGAGTATTCTCCTGTAAACTCAACCAATATTTGCAGTGTATATAGTGT
>JAKONF010000114.1 GCA_022702085.1 Rickettsiaceae bacterium
TCACTATTTGCGATATTATTTCGTCATTACCTGCCGTGATTGCTTTTTGCAAAATAGTTTGATTTTTAATTGAGCAAGTAGTGCAATTAGCTCCATGTTTTAAAGCTGGTTCTAATAAATTATTTTGATTTTTTTCAACGGCTAAATAAGCTAAGTAATCAGCATCAAAACTCATCTTTTTAATAATCTCTAACTGCGAGCTAAATTCAGGTTGATTAAAAAATTCAGCAAGTTGACTTTCAGAAATATCTTTTAATTGATCGTATATCTCTTGCTCTTCTTGACTCAATTCTACTGTTAATTCATTAATCGCAGCTTTGATGTTTTCGGCTTCTGCAGTTACTTCTTGATGCTTATTTTTAACTTCAGTATTTAGCTCAGATATTTGATTTAAGGCGATTTTAGCTTGTTCATTAAGAGTCTTTAGTTCTAGTAATTTGATATTAGTTTGAATTATAGAATCATCAAGTGATTTTCCTTAACGCCCGCAGCTTGGATTTGAGCTTTTAATTTAGCAATGTCAGTTTTTAAATTATTATACTCCTGAGTATTAGTTTTTTTGTTAGTAATTAAAGCTGCCAATTGATTTTTATATTTATTTTGCACCGAACTCACAGCATTTTTGCATTTATTAATTTTTTGATCAGCATTAGCTATGTCTGCATTATATCTTCCATGATCAAATCTAGTTTCTAAGTGAAATTTTGAATGCCTAAACATAGTTTTATGGACATCCTTTACCCGAACTTGATAATAATATGCACCTTGATTATTGATTATGGCTTGTTTTTGATTCCGAGCATTAGCTAAATTGTCAAATAAATATTGATATTGTTCTACTACTTCATGAGCGGTACTAGAAAGAAAATTGTTCTTATTTTTCATATTCAACTTCAAATTATTAATCCTAAAAGCAGTAAATCACAAGTTGACTTTAATTTCAACCTATAATATGGTACCTTTTTTATTTATTAATTTAAAGTTTAATCATGGCCAAATAAGTTGAATTTCCTAACCAAGGTCAGCAAGATACTAATAATACTAGAACAACAAAAAGTTTTCTTTTTGAGAAAATGCTTCAATCAAGCAGGATAGATAGCGAACCTGTATATTTAAAAAATATCATAAGTAATATAGATAGATTATTAAATAACAATGAAAACATATCGCTAAAGATATGCTCGAAGTTTGAGAAACTTTTTATTAGCACTAATTCAGTTCATAAGCAATTACAAAATGACATATGTGCTTTATTGCTCAAGATTTATAACAAAGACAATAACTATAAGTTCGAAGTATCGTCACTAGAAATCTTTAGTCAAAAGCTAAATGACAAGGATTTAAATTATGAACTTAAAAAAGATTTACTAATAGTGTTGAGTAAAGAGGCAAATAAAGGCAATAATTTACTATCTAACAAGTTGATAAATAGTAATCTAAAACAACAAGCAAAAATAGCAGATTCTCTATTATCAAATGAAGCTTTAGCTCTCTTAAATAATTTAAGAACAAAATTTGCTGGCCAAGAAGATGAGCAGCAACCGACAGAAACTCTGCCTAGCCTACCAAAAGACAATGTAAAAACTACCACTGATTTATTAGATGAATTAAAGATTAATAACCCTAGCAACAATGAACTCAATAAATTTATCAGGGGCGGAAAATTAAATAATTATCTAGAAGCTATAGATAAAAATTATGATGCAGATTCATTGATTGCTAAGCAGAATAAAAATATTTGCTCTTGGGAAGGGCTTGATATTAGTAACTGGGCAAAAGCTGTAAAAGAAAATAAAGAGTTAACGCTGGGTGATAATTTCTTAATTGAAGCAATAACCATTGCCAAAAGAGCTAATTTTCTAAAAACAGGCAATCATTTAAGAGTAATTCAGCAAATATCAATATTGTCTTTATTTGAAAATAAAGCTCAAGGAATGCTCTTGCAGATAGCCACCGGTGAAGGCAAATCAACTATAACGGCAATTACCGCTCTAATTAGAGCAATGCAAGGTCAAAAAGTAGATATAGTTACAAGCTCTCCCATACTTGCTTCTAGGGACGCAGATATTTGGCAGAGTTTTTTTGCTATGTTTAACGTGAGTTGTAGCCACAATATTCAAAAAGATTATCAGTCAGGAACTAAGGAATGTTACGGAAGCGATATTGTTTATGGCGACGCTCATAATTTTCAGTGTGATGTATTAAGGCATGAATATAAGAACTTTTCTACCAGAGGCGCAAGAACATTTGCCCAGTCTTGCGTTTTAATAGATGAAGTAGATAGCATGCTCGTTGATGAAGCTAGTAGAATTGCTAAAATAGCCAGCCCCATGCCTGGCTTTGAATATCTAGCACCATTATTAGTGGCTTGCTGGATCTCTTTAGAAGGTATGATGGATAGTATAAGTACGGATGAGGGTAGTAGTGACATCTCACCTGATGATTTTGCCAGGCTCGCTCCAGAGATAACTGGGCAGCTTACTTCTTACCTTAAAGCTTTAATTAATAGCGAAGGTCCAGATGTTCCGCGCATCGTCTTACCTAAACATTTAGAAAACTTTACCATCAATCAAAGCCCCCTTTGGGCAAAATCAGCTCTTGCTGCGTGGAGGATGGAGGAAAGGCGTGACTACCTTATCATTGGGAGCGAAGATAATAAGCTTATTGCGCCGATTGATTATGCAAATACTGGCGTTATTCAGGCAAATACAGTCTGGCCTGATGGTCTGCATCAGTTCTTACAAATAAAGCATGGTTTAAAAATTTCTGCTGAAAGTTTAAGTACTTGTTTTTTATCTAACGTGGGCTTTTTTAAGCGTTACGATCCTCAAAAAATAGGTGGTATGACTGGTACTTTAGGTAGCAGTGATGCTCAAAATTTGCTACGCCAAACTTATAATATTGAATTAGGCTTCATGCCAACCTTTAAAAAGAGCCAATTTAAAGAAATTCCAGGTTTAGTTGTGCTTGGCGAGAAAAATGGCGAAGAAAATTGGCTCAGTGCCATTACTAAGAGCGTGCTAGGTGAAGCAAACCAAAAAAGAGCCGTTTTAATTATTGCTGAGACGATTGCTGATACTGAAGATATTAGAGAATCGCTAATTCATGCTAATTATAATGTTAGCAAGATAAAAATATATGTTACCGGCGAAGAAAAAATAGCGTCCGTAGAGAGCGGTGAGATAATAATTGCTACCAACATTGCAGGTAGAGGTACTGACATTGAGACCAGTAAGGAAGTGGAGGAGCATGGCGGACTATTTGTTTGCCTATCATTTCTACCTGCAAACTTACGCGTAGAAAGGCAAGCCTTAGGGAGAACTGCCCGCAAAGGTAACCAGGGTAGTGGTCAATTAATAATTAATGATGCTCGCGAGCGGCTTAAACTTACTCGGGTTATACCAAGAGATGGTGTAGTGACTATTGAAGACTTCAAAGCTTGGCGCGACGATGCAGAGAGCGTGCGCCTAACGAATATAAAAGAGCATAGAATTACTAAAATAACAGCCGATGATCTTTTGTTTAGTCAGTTTAATCACCTAACCAATGAATTAAGATATGCAAGTGATCAAGCTGATAAATTAACTGAGAATAAATTAGCTAATTTAGAAGAGAGATGGGGTTTTTGGTTAAAAGAACGTGAGCATGGTAGCAAGCAGACTTCTTTTGCTGATTTTAAAAATAAAATAACCTCACTATATCAAAGTAATAAAATTATCAATAATCCAGTTTATTTAACCAGAGCAGGTCATAGTAAACTTGGTGAAGGCAGAAACAGATATGACGATTCCATTGCCCTATACAATGAAGCCATAAAGTTAGATGAGGTATATAGCTTTGGAGCAAATTATAACTTAGCCTACGCGTACTTGCGGCGTAATTATGATGGCAAGAAGAATCACCAGCCATACATAAATAAAGCCTATGAGCAGCTGGAGAGTGTTTGCAACAAAATCCAGAATTATCTGTTGCCGCAGCTAGAGATGATGCAGTTGATGCTAGGACCAAAAAATAATGAGACGGCGCTCTCGAGGCAGCTAAGCAATAAGATAGCACTGCTGGGTAACTTGGTAAATCATAGCCAGCACGCAATGGCATATATCAGCAAAGAGTCTGATGGCAAAAAGCTGGTAACAATAAAAAGCTATAAGCTAGTGCAAGAGCTGTTTGACACAGAATCGATGCCAAGAGAAGAAATCAATGAGC
>JAKONF010000116.1 GCA_022702085.1 Rickettsiaceae bacterium
ATAAAATCACTAGCCGTGCTGAATCTAAGGGTGGAGAGGTAAGTAGAGAAGGCGTGCAAAGAGATTTACTACCTTTAATCGAAGGCACAAATGTTACTACTAAATATGGCAGCGTAGCAACTGATCACATTTTGTTCATTGCTTCAGGAGCTTTTCACTTATCAAAGCCTTCGGACTTATTACCAGAACTACAAGGTAGATTGCCTATCAGAGTTGAATTAAAAGCATTGTCAACAGAAGATATGGTAAGAATTCTCACTGAGCCAGAATTTAATTTGATAAAGCAGCAAACAGCTTTAATTGAAACTGAAAATGTGAAGTTAGAATTTACTATTGATGCAATTGAAAGAATCGCACTTTTTGCTACCGAATTTAATCGCGATATTGAGGATATAGGAGCGCGTAGGCTACACACAATTTTAGAGAATTTGCTAGAAAATATAAGCTATGAAGCTAGCGATAAATCTGGTGAACATATTATTATCGATGCAGCTTTTGTTGAAAAGCAATTGGCGAGTTTTATCAAAAATATTGATTTAGCTAAGTTTGTTTTATAAATAAAATAAATTTAGTTATTGAACTATTTATGGATTTAAATTAAAAGTTTAAATCTATAAATAATTTAAAATGTTCAAAGATGATTAACCACGTCTTTAGTCTTACTTATACTGGTATAGATATTACCGAAGTTGACGTACAAGTACAAATGAGTCCAGGAATTCCAAATTTCACAATTGTTGGGCTTGCTGATAAAACTATTGCTGAATCAAGGGAGAGAGTCAAAGCTGCTTTAAATTCAATTGGACTTAGTCTGCCTGCAAAAAAAATATTGATAAACTTAGCTCCAGCAGATTTGCTAAAAGAAGGTAGTCATTTCGATCTGGCTATTGCTTGTGCTATATTATCTTCCCTAAGCATATTACCCGCTGAAGAGATAATTAATTATTTGATACTTGGTGAGTTATCGTTAGATGGCCAAGTATTGCCGGTATCAGGCGTATTGCCTGCTGCTATGGGAGCAGTTGCTAGGGATAAAGGGCTGATCTGTAGTAAAGCAAATGGTAGTGAAGCAGCTTGGTCAGGTAATGAAAATATATTAGCGCCAGGTAATCTGATTGAGCTAATAAACCATTTTAAAGGTACCCAAATATTGGTACAACCAGTAATTACAATAGAAGATGAAGAACCAAAATATGCAGATTTTAGGGATATCAAAGGTCAGGAATCAGCAAAAAGAGCTATTGAGATAGCTGCAGCTGGTAACCATAATTTATTGATGTTTGGGCCACCTGGTACTGGTAAATCAATGATAGCACAAAGGATACCAGGTATATTACCATTAATGAGCGGTGAAGAAATTCTTGAATGTAGCGCCGTGGCGAGCGTAGCTGGAAGTTTACAAGATGGCAAGCTTACTCGCGTACGTCCATTTAGAGCTCCACATCATTCCTGTTCTTTAGCAGCAATGGTTGGCGGTGGAGTTGGTAAAAGAGTAAAACCCGGTGAGATATCTTTAGCTCATAACGGTGTTTTATTTTTAGATGAATTACCAGAATTTCCACCAAGTGTAATTGAAGCATTGCGTCAACCGATTGAAACTGGTGAAATTTTAATTTCTAGAGCAAATACACATATAAAATATCCTGCTAATTTTCAACTAATTGCCGCAATGAATCCTTGTAAATGTGGTTACCTAGGTGATGAGTTCAAATCGTGTTCTAGGGCTCCCAGATGCGGTGAAGATTATCAAACAAGAATATCTGGACCTATCATGGATAGATTTGATATGAATATAGAAGTATCATCTATGGATGGGTATAACTATGAAAAGCATGACAATTCTTCTACAGAAAGTTCGAGTAATATAGCTTCAAGAGTAAAGTGGGCGCGCGTAGTGCAGCAACAGAGATTAGAAGGCTACGGCATAAAAACCAATAGCCGCCTTGATGGTCAATTGTTGATAGATTACGCATTACCTGTAGATAACGGCAAAGATTTATTGAATGAAGCTGCAAGTAAATTTCGCTTCTCAATGCGGTCTTATAATAAAATACTGCGCGTAAGCCGAACAATTGCTGATTTAGAGCAATCCAAAAATGTACATAGAAATCATATCGCTGAGGCGCTTAGTTATCGTCAAATTAGTTTTAGAAATGTGGTAGGCATTTAGAATGATATTCAGAATAACAAAAAAACTACTTAGCTTTACTTTGGCGAGAACTTACCTTATTGCTCAATTTTTCACCAGAATTGTTCTATCTACATATGCATTATTTCATGGTCAGATTGAACCTTTGGAATTACTAGGCATACTAGCTATGGGTTTAGTCAATGATTTTTGTTCACTGGTCTATGTTTTGCCTTTAGCATTATTGACAATAGCTTTTATGCATAAAATTTTAGCATCATTTCCTAAATTGGAACGCATATTAGCGCACATAGCTCTCTTCATTATATTGTCGATTTTAATATTTAATGGCATCTCAGAATTGATGTTTTGGGATGAATTTGGCACGAAGTTTAACTTCATTGCTGTTGATTACTTGATCTATACCAATGAAATTATAGGCACCGTAAAAGATACTATTCACCCAGTTTTAGCAATTATTGTTGTAACCTTACCAGCAGCAATAATATGTTATATATTACGTGATTACATTGATCACCAAATAAAAACTATTAGAATCACTTCACATGTAATTAATGCTGTAATATTTGGGGTGACTAGCATATTTGTATTTTATCTATATAGCCCAAAAAAAATAAACTTAAGCTCTAACAGATATAGTAGTGAACTTGCCTATAATGGTCCTTACGAATTTTTCTCTGCTTACAATAATAATTCGTTAGATTATAATCAACTTTATCCAAAAATTAACAAGAATCGTACTATTGAAATATTGAGGCGAGAATTAACAACAGAAAATACGCATTTCCTAGATGATGATACTACCATTGATAGAATAATTGAACCTGCTCTCGCAGCATCTACTGCCAAGAATTATAACGTCGTGATCATTACAGTTGAAAGCTTGAGCGCTGAATTTATGGGTAAATTTGGCAATTCGGATGATATTACACCAAATTTAGATAAACTAGCAGATGAATCGATATTTTTTACCAGGCTTTATGCTACTGGCACTCGCACTGTCAGAGGCCTCGAAGCGATAAGTTTGAGCGTGCCACCAACGCCAGGTTCATCAATTATCAGAAGACCTAAAAATCATAATCTTTTCAATATTGGTAGTGTCTTCCATAAATTCAATTACGATGTTAATTTCGTTTTTGGAGGATATAGTTATTTTGATAATTTAGAAAATTATTTTAGCGGCAATAACTTTAAAATTACTGACCGGGGAAGCCTTAAAGCTAATGAGATTAGTTTTGCTAATATTTGGGGCGTTGCCGATGAAGATATATTACTCAAATCTTTAGAGATAGGTGATGCAAATTATGCTGCTGGCAAATCATTTTTTTCATTAATTATGACAACTTCTAATCATAGGCCATATACATTTCCTGATGGCAAAATTGATAGACCATCTGGCGAGAGTAGGGGAGCTGCAGTAAAATATACTGATTACGCAATTGGCAAATTTATTGAAGAAGCTAAAAAAAGGCCGTGGTTTGACAATACTATTTTTGTTATTACCGCTGATCATTGTGCTTCTAGTGCTGGTAAAACAAATTTACCAATTCATAGATATCATATTCCAATGTTGATCTACGCTCCTAAAATTCTTATCCCGCAAAAGATAGAAAATTTGGCAAGTCAAATTGACATTGCACCAACGATATTTGGTTTGTTAAATTTTAAATATGAAAGTAAATTCTTTGGTAGCGATATAATAAACTATCCGGCCAAAAGAGCATTAATTAGTACTTATCAGCTTTTAGGATTGTTAGAAAATGAGCATTTAGTAGTTTTAAGTCCTAACTCACAACCGCAGATTTATCAAATAAATGGTGAAGAAAAAATTCTACTAAATAGTCAAAGTCATCTAGAACAAATAGAAAAAGCTATCAGCTACTACCAAGCTGCTTATGATCTTTATACCCAAAGTAAAATGCAAAATTTTAATTCTGAGTGACAAACAAGGAAACCAAAATGACTTCTCAATATCAAGATGTAAAACAGAATTTAGTAGCAGCTTATCATATATTAGCAAAGCTTGGTATGGATGATCATACTTATACCCATTTATCAGCAAGGCCTATGGGAGCTGATTTTTACTATATTTATCCTTTTGGTCTAAGATTCGCTGAAACTACTGTAAAAAGCTTATTAAAAATCAGTTTAGATGGTATGGTGCTACAAGGAAGTGAATATCAATATAATAAAACTGGCTACGTGATACATGGTAGTATTTACAGAGCAAGACCTGACCTTCAGGCGATATTCCATTTTCACACTCCTGCTTCGGTTGCTGTATCCTCCTTGGCTTCGGGATTATTGCCGATTAGCCAGTGGGCATTACATTTTTATGATTTAGTAGCTTACCATGAATATAATTCTCTAACTTTAAATGAAGAAGAGCAAGGGTCGAAATTAATTAAAGATCTGGCGCAATATAAGGTGATGTTTTTGCGCAATCATGGAGCTATCACTTGCGGCGCGACAATTCATGAAGCAATGTTTTATACTTACCATCTAGAGCAAGCTTGCAAAACACAATTTTTGATTACTGGTAGTAACCAAAAAATAATTATTCCATCAAAAGAAATTTGTCAAAAAACTGTTATAGATCTGTTACAATTTGAACAAGATCTAGGCATGCGCGATTGGCAAGCTTGGCTTAGATATATTAAAAACTAATTATAGATTATGAAAAAGAGACTTCTTAATTCAATATTTTGTTGTATCTATAAACCAAGAGCATTAGATCAAAATGAAAATAGTAGCGAGAAAAATATCGAGTTAAAAGTAGTTCCTGATGATCAAAATAACATGAATAACTCAATGAGTATGCCTAGTGATAAGCCAAAAAAATTATCTAAAATAGTAGCTCAAAAAAAACCTGAAGATGAACAAAAAGGAACTACCATAGTATTTAACAATGATAAAGATCTTGGTTATAGTAGTAGTGGCTTAGTAACTGTAACTACCCAACAAATAGGTCATCCAAAACACAGTAACAGTAGCTCAAGCGATTCATTTAGTTTAGGTTCTGAAATAAAAGGTACATACATACCTCAAGATCAGATAATTAGAAATGCTAGCGTGTCAATTACAGGTCAGGATCAAGACGAAGGATGGATACAATAGTTTATAAATCTTAGCCTTACATCTGTTGAAGCTAATTCTTGCTTATCTCATCAAAAAGTTTTAATTTAGTGAGTAATATTTCTAGATCCGCTAGTTTAAGCATATTAGGCCCATCGCTAGGTGCATTGTCTGGGTCTTGGTGTACTTCCATAAATACGCCGCCTACACCAACAGCAACTGCAGCTCTAGCCAAAGTTTCAACGTATTTTCTCTCTCCACTACTAGCATGACCCATACCACCAGGTTGCATTACTGAATGAGTAGCATCGAAGATTACTGGGGCTCCTGTTTCTGCCATAATAGGCAAGCTACGCATATCAGAAACCAGAGCGTTATAACCAAATGAAGCACCACGCTCGGTAAGCATGATATTAGTAGCACCAAAACTTAGTAATTTTTCATAGACATTTTTCATATCCCAAGGTGCTAAAAATTGTCCCTTTTTGACATTCACTATTTTTCCAGTTTCAGCAGCACTTTTAAGTAAATCTGTTTGCCTACACAAAAAAGCTGGAATCTGCAAGATATCTACCACTTCTGCCGCAGTGGCGCATTGAGCTTCAGTATGCACATCAGTTATAATTGGACAATCAAATTCAGTTTTAATCTTATCTAGAATTTGAAGTCCAGCTTCAATACCTAATCCTCTTTGACTATTAGCAGAAGTACGGTTGGCTTTATCAAATGAGGATTTATAG
>JAKONF010000018.1 GCA_022702085.1 Rickettsiaceae bacterium
AGTTTTATTGAGATTACTTGCAGCACCAGTTACCCGGACTGATTCATAAGATTTTTTCTTAAAAAAATTCATTTTTACTCCTATTTATTAATTAACATAAAATTTAGTAGTCTTGTCTAGTGATCCAGCCACCTCCTAAAACACGTTCATTGTCATAAATTACGCAAGGCTGACCTGGTGAAATGGCTCTTTCCGGGGAAAACAATGTAATCTGCATTTGATTATCCTGGAGATTTTTTACTCTAGCCCAGGCTGCTGGCCTGCTAGAGCGAATTTTAACTTTAGCTTCGATTTCGTTATTACCTAGGGATTTTGCTAACCAATTGATATCCTTGATAATGAACTCTGACCTATTTAAAGCAGCTTCCGGTCCAACATAAACAATATTATCTTTTGGGTCAATCTTAATAACATATAGGGCCTCTGTAAAATAAATACCCAAACCTTTGCGTTGACCTATAGTGAAGTTAACTATGCCGTTGTGCTTACCAAGTTCATAACCATCTATATGCAAAATTTTTCCTTCTAAAGTAGCTTTTGGCCTCACTTTTTCAATAACTTCACGGTAGTTACCTTGAGGAACAAAACAAATATCTTGACTATCTGCTTTATCAGCTACTTCTAGGCTATAATTTTTAGCCAAGGCCCTAGTCTCAGCTTTATCCAAATTACCCAATGGAAAATGAATAAATTCTAATTGTTCTTTGGTAGTAGCAAAGAGAAAATAGCTTTGGTCTTTGTTTGGATCTAAGCCAGTATGCAATTCTGGACCATCTTCACCTTCAATTTTTCTCACATAATGGCCAGTAGCCAAGCCATCTGCTCCCAAATCTTTAGCGACTTTAAGTAAATCCTTGAACTTAACTGATTGATTACAACGTACGCAAGGCAATGGCGTTTCACCTCTGATATAACTATCGGCAAAATCATCAATGACTGATTCTTTAAACTTGCTTTCGTAATCCAAAACATAATGCGGAATATTTAATTTTTCGGCTACCATTTTTGCATCGTAAATATCTTGACCAGCGCAACAAGCACCTTTTTTACCGATAGCTAGGCCGTAATCGTAAAGTTGTAAGGTAATACCAATAACTTTATAGCCTTGTGCATGAAGCATAGCAGCGACCGTTGAGCTATCGACGCCACCAGACATAGCTACTACAATGGTTATCTGATCTACAGGTCTATTAGTTACAATCATTTAAATATCAAAAATTTAACCGCTAATGATAATAAATTTAAAGAGTAATTGCAAGGCATTAAAAAAAATTAAGTTTTGTGAATTTACTAAGATCAATCATGATAGCTAAAATAAAATTGAAAAACGTACAAGTTATTGAATAACAGATCAGTTAACTGATAGGTAGAACATTTTTTGATTTAGTGGTTTTGATAAATCAAAATCTGGTTTGTTATTAATAACTAAATAAAATAATAAATTTTGAGCTATTAATCATTAGAAATACTTGCAATCCATATAATCACCAATATATTATTGATTATACATTGAAAAGGGGCTGGTTAAGATGATTGATAGTACACTAAAAATAAATATCGTAAATGAAAAATCAACGCTGACAAAGGTTCAGGCGATATTGGTAGATAATAAAAATAATTTTGATCATTCTTCCTTAAATGATCAAGATAAAAAAGCCATAACCAAGCTATTAGCTGACAAAGACGCATTTAAAGGTGAATTCGGTGAGGTTAAGATTCTTACTTCAATTGATGAGAATAGTAACATTAACTATAATGTTTTAATCAGAAGCAGCGATAATGAAAAGATTAAAAGCTCGTCTATTGAAAAACTTGGTGCTATTGTTATTAATGCCGCAACAAAGTTAAATGCTGATGCTGTCTATACCAAATCAGTACCAATGAGTGATTTTGATGAGAGTGAGGTTGCAGCATTGCTCGCTAATGGTGCGTTAATGGGTAGCTACCAATTCAACAAATATTTCACCAAGCTTAAACATAAAGACAAACATATTGTTAAAAGTTTTGAAATTAAGTCGAATGATATTCAAAATGCAGAAAAGTCATTTGCAAAGAAAAAGACAATAACTAATGGTATTTATCTAGCCCGTAATCTTGTAACTGAGCCACCTAATGTTTTGTTTCCAGAATCATATGCCACTATAATCGTTGATACTTTAGAACCTCTAGGAGTTGAGGTTGAAGTATTGGGCGAGAGGGAGATGAAGAATCTAGGCATGGGAGCTTTAATCGGCGTAGGTCAGGGCTCACAAAATGAATCCAAATTAGTAGTGATGAAATATATCGGCAGCGAAACAGAAGAGACGCCAATTGCTTTAGTAGGTAAAGGCGTTACATTTGATACTGGCGGCATCAGCATAAAACCTTCGCTCAACATGGCTGATATGAAGCATGACATGGCAGGTTCAGCGGCCGTCGTTGGCACAATCTTCGCGCTTGCTCAAGCAAAAGCTAATGTAAATGTAGTCGGCGTGGTAGGACTTGTAGAAAATATGCCAGATGGAGCCGCGCAGCGTCCAGCTGACGTAGTAACCACTATGTCTGGGCAAACAGCTGAAGTATTAGATACCGATGCCGAGGGTAGGCTAGTTCTTGCTGATGCTGTATGGTATGCTCAAGAAAAATTTCAGCCAAAAGTTTTAATTGATCTTGCAACCCTTACTGGTGCTATTATGATTGCTTTGGGAAATACTTATGCTGGTTGCTTTGCAAATGACGATAATTTGGCCAATCAATTGATAAAATCAGGTGATGAAATTGATGAAAAATTATGGCGTATGCCACTGCATAAAGATTACGATGCGATGCTTAAATCTGAAATTGCTGATGTTGCTAATCTTGGTAATATGAGAGGACTTGCTGGTAGTTCTACCGGTGCTCACTTTATTGGCCGTTTTATCAAAGAAGGCGTCTCTTGGGCACATCTAGATATAGCTGGTATGTCTTGGGATAAAAAAGGATCTTTACTTTATCCTAAAGGAGCTACTGGCTTTGGCGTTAAATTACTTTCTCAGTTTATTAATAATTATTATAGTGATAAATAGACAGTGAAGAATAGAACAATACCATACGTATTTGTTATCGGTAATGAAAAAGGTGGAGCTGGTAAAACTACTTGCT
Organism: Rickettsiaceae bacterium; assembly: GCA_022702085.1. Taxonomy (GTDB): domain Bacteria; phylum Pseudomonadota; class Alphaproteobacteria; order Rickettsiales; family Rickettsiaceae; genus JAKONF01. The sequence continues at coordinate 3,121 of JAKONF010000018.1, forward strand.
CTATGCATTTAATTGCTGGTCTTTTAGATAAAGGTTATAAGGTTGCTAGTATTGATACTGATTCAAGGCAACATTCTCTTACTACTTATCTTTTAAACCGCTCAAATTACAATAAAAAAAATCCTAACCAGCAAGTTACAGAACCTTTGCACTTTCACATCAAAGAAAGTAATGAAAATAATAAGGATCTGAAAGAACAAGCTGAATTAAAAAGTTTTGAGGAAGCTTATCTCAAAGCTCAAGATTATGCTGATTATGTAGTCATAGATACGCCAGGTAAAGATTCAGTCGTGTCACGAATAGCGCATTCGCGTGCGGATACAATTGTGACCCCTATAAACGACAGTTTTGTAGATTTTGATGTACTTGCTAAAGTGAATGTTGATGATTTCTCTATTGCTAATCCTTCAATTTATAGTCAGATGATTTGGGAGCAAAAAATACAAAAAGCAAGTAATGGTGGTGGATCAATAGATTGGATTGTAGTTAGAAATAGGCTAAGTAACTTGGATGCTACCAATAAACGAAATGTAAGTAGAGCATTAGAATTATTATCGAAGAGAATAAGCTTCAAAGTAGCAACAGGTTTTAGCGAAAGAGTTGTTTTTAGAGAATTATTTTTACATGGCCTCACGCTTCTGGACCTACCACATGCTAATTACGATAAAACTTTTAGTGTATCGCATATTTCAGCCAGGCAAGAACTCAAAGAATTTCTAAAATGCTTGGATATTGATTGACTTTTTTTAAGCTCATAAGCTGGTAATAAATTTGAAAAAGTTAATCTGGATTTCTAGAATAAACAATGTATATAACCATAATAGCTATTGCTAGTGCAAACCAAGTGATAGCATATTGTAAATGATCATTGCGAATCGATAACAAACTTCTAGAAGATATTGGTTCTAGATTAGCTGGTAAATCTTCTTCATCAAAACTTAGTAAATAATAATTTTCAATATCCATCTTTATAGCTTTGGCGATTTGTTGTAAATCCAAGGTAAACCAAACATTGTTTTTAAGATCATTATGAGGAACAAATAATTTTTGTTTTTCAGCCATAAGAATAACACCAGTGACCGACTGATGACCAGGATTAGAGACGTTGAGCATTTTTCGTTTATTAAGCTGGCTAAACCAACCTCTAGCGACTATAACAATTTTATTGTCATCAGTTTTAAAAGGACTAAGTAGGTAATAACCATTTTTATCACTTGATCCTGAGCGTTGACCATAAAGATGTAGATCATGACCAGAAATAAATTGGCCGTTAATGATAATTTTTGTAGCTAATATCATATTATTTGATGAAATGTCAATTTCCGTTGGAGGCTTAGCTAAATTAGTCTTGAGGTTAGTCAAAAATTCTTGCTTCTCATACATTCTTTTTATTTGCCAAAAACCTAAGCAGATCAGAGTTATAATTGAAAAAACAGTAAATATTAAAGGATAATTAATCTTCTTATGTTTTTGCATGAATTTATTCAAAATATACTTCTTAAATAGGGTTATGTTAAATTTATGTCGGAAAAATCAAGTCTAAAATTATCATCTTTATAGTTTAAATCAACCTCAATTTAGTGATTTTAATACAAAAACTATATTGATTCGAGAATGTTACCATAAATCAAAAAATATAACCACTATTTGAGTTAACGATAGCTATAAAACTATTCGATTATACGGAGAAAGTGTATTATTTAAAAATATAGACACTTAACATGTTTTGATCGGTAAATTTTTTTTTAAGATTACAGTAATGTTTTGATAGAAATTTTGATATCTTTGATTATACTAAAATTCAAGTAGATTTAAGTTACAACGGAATATTTTATGCCTAATATCAGTTTTAAAGCTCCAGAGAACATTGTATTAAAACCAGTAATAACTGTTTTTGGCGTTGGAGGAGCTGGAGGAAATGCTGTAAATAACATGATATCTGCAAATTTGCAAGGCGCAAATTTTGTAGTTGCCAATACTGATGCTCAATCATTAGAACATTCTTTATGTGAAAATAGAATTCAGTTAGGAGCTGCAATTACTAAAGGACTTGGAGCAGGAGCAGCACCTGAGGTCGGCGCAGCTGCCGCCGAAGAGTCAGCCGATGAGATCAGAAGTTACCTTGAAGGTAGCAATATGGTTTTTGTTACTGCTGGCATGGGAGGTGGTACAGGTACTGGCGCGGGTCCTGTGATTGCAAAAATCGCCAAAGAACTTGGCATACTCACTGTAGGAGTAGTTACTACACCTTTTGATTTCGAAGGCGGAAGACGCAAAGAAATAGCGCAAAGTGGCTTGACGCAATTATATAAGCACGTAGATACTTTGATTGTCATTCCAAATCAAAATCTATTCAGAATTGCTAACGAAAGAACTACTCTTACGGATGCTTTTAAAATGGCTGATGATGTATTACATGCAGGCGTTAGAGGGGTTACTGATTTGATGATTATGCCTGGCTTAATTAACTTGGATTTTGCAGATATTCGCACTGTAATGAGCGAGATGGGTAAAGCGATGATGGGCACTGGCGAAGCTTCTGGTGAAGATAGAGCTACAAAAGCTGCTGAAGCTGCTATTGCCAATCCATTACTAGCCCAGGGCTCAGTCAAAGGAGCAAGAGGTGTTTTAATTAATATTACCGGTGGTAATGATATGACTTTATTCGAAGTTGATATCGCAGCTAATAGAATACGCAATGAAGTAGGTTATAATGGCGCTAATATAATTTTTGGTTCTACCTTTAATCCAGCTCTAGATGGTATTATCAGAGTATCAGTAGTAGCTACTGGTATTGATGCAGAGCAAGTAAATGACAAAGATATCAGCAAAAATATAGCTTCATTCACTGAAGATCACAAAATAGATAACAAACCTGTAATAAATCAATTAATAGAAGAAGAAGTTCCAACTTTTGGAGAATATAATTTACAATTTAATAATAATTTGACTGAGGATACCACTCAAGCTGATCAAAATTCAAGCGATAATAATCTTCATATACCTTCCAGTGCTATACCTAGTGTTTCAGAAAAATTAAACGTAGATAATAATATCAACAATCCATACCAACAAGCTCAAGTGAATAGAGTAGCTGAAGTGAATATTCCTAAGCATAATATAAACCAAAATAATAACAATAAACCTGGTTTATTTAGTAAGATGTGGAATTCACTGACTAATAATGATGATAAGACTAATAATCATAATAGTAAAAATAATCATCATGTAAGTCCCAAAATTGAGAGTAATGTGAATCCGAAAGACATTCCATCTTATTTTCGAAAACCAAAAAGCTAATATTTAACGCAAAAAATTTTGACTAAG
>JAKONF010000134.1 GCA_022702085.1 Rickettsiaceae bacterium
TTAAGAACAATGTATTTAGCGAAAAAATATTCAATTTAGGGTGTGTACTTAAAAAATCACATACTTAGTTGATATTACTTAACTAATAATGTATGTTTCATAAAATTTATTAGTAATGTTATGAAATCGTCTTGCAATATATCTAATTATACTGGTACAATAAACTCAGTTAGTAAATCTTGTATCACACCTACCTCGCCGTCATCATCTAATTCAAAAGCAGGTATCAAAGATGTTATTGATATTCAAAATAATAACTTTAGTAATATTCAAACTTCATCAACTGCTAGCAAAAATAACGTTAATATAATTAATTTGGAATCCTTAAAAAATTTTTCAAAAGAAAAAATTGAAGAATATTTTTTTAGTAGTTTACACGTAATTGCGGAAGTTGCTACGCTACAAGAACTCAAATTGATATTCACTCATATATCAAAAACATATCCATACTCTTCTCGTCTTAGTAATGAACCAATAGAGAGTTTTTATGGCACTATTAAATCTAGAAAGGATTTTGCAGAGTATATAAAAAATGATCCATTAACAAAAAAGCTTAATTCGATAGATTTTATTATGTATAATGAAAAACTAAGCGGGAGCGATGGTGTTTATGTCAGGTATTCAGCAAAAATATTAGCAGCAATTTCAGCGGCAAAAGATAACGATCTGGTTTCAGCCAATGATCTATTAACAAATATACTAGATAATTTCAGAATAAATATTATTTGCTGTAAAAACGATTCTCAAAACACAGATAACGTAATATCATTATTTACATTAATTTCCGCCTTACATCTAAAGCCAGAATTTGCAGAAAAATACATTATTCAAAATATTGATATATTTCTGAATAATCTTGAAAATTTACATGCTCCCAAAAATATATTCTTAATATTATTAAATAAATTAGCTTTTGAGATATTAGAAAAAGAACCTTTTGTAAGCCAAGCTCACAAATATTTAAGAGAAAACACAAATAAAATATTATTAAGTCAAAGGTATGATATTGCAAGTTATATACTTATATACAATAATCATATGTCACAAATTACTAATAATCCTCAATCGTATCGAGATTGGAGTATTACAGCTTGGTATTTACTCAAAGATTGTTTTGCAAACAATTATACTTTTAGCGATAATACTGATCGAGTAGATCCTGGTTTCATGCAATTATCAGCATCAATTATATTATACTCAGAATTTACAGGAGATACAAATCATAACGAAGAAATTATAAACTTCTTTAGTGGAACTACAGTTGGTATTATTCTTGAACAACTTGGAAGAAGCATTAATTCTGATGAGGATATAGATATAATAAATTCAATAAAACAAAAAGATATTCCTGATTCATTGCAATTAATATTTAATCAATTAAAGAACAAAGATATATCGAAATCTGATGTAATCAAATATGCAAATTTTTGCGGTAAAAAGTCATTAATAACACAATTGATACGTTTTAATGACCTACAAAGAGCGAAACAAGAATTTATAAAAGCAGGTCCAATAGAAAGTCACGCTTTTGATTCTATAATATTTAACATTATGCTTGATGCTAGTGAAAAAACTTTCAGCATGATACAGAATAGTAGTTTTTTTAGCCATGCAAAAGCTTGGTTACATTTTATTACTGCTCAAACATTTGCGGCTGATGAGAATAAAATGTGTTTATCTCTGAAACACATCAATGGAGCAATTCGATTAGTTCCTTTGGAAGAGAAATATATTTCATTGAAAAGGATAATTGAAGCGCAGATCGAAAAAGCTAATAGTGATAATATTAGTGGCGACGTAGAAGAAAAAAAATACACGCCACAAAACAATACACAGCAAATTATTAACTTTGAAAAGAATAAAGAAAAATCTGTAATTAATTTAGAGAAAGTTAACAGTAATACTAATGCTATTTTGGCAGAACTGCATAATGCTCAAATAGTAGATGATAGTATGCTACAGAACGATGCGCAGCAAATTACTGATCAAGAGGTAAAATACTTTGCTAGCCTGAATCCCACAGAATTTCATCAATATTGGCAATCTGTAAAAAATACCAAAATGCAAAATGACAATCCAATTACAAAATCCTGGACAGTCAATGGTTATAACATTAATTCAGCAGAAACCATGAAAATTCAGAACAAATTTGATGTTACCTATCATATTTACGTACCCACAAAAGTAAAAGAAGCATTGGGAGAAGAATGGCGTTTTTTTAAGGAAGCAATAAATAAAGGTTTTGTTAGATTTAAAAAAGGACAAAACGGTATTAAATATTTAAATAATAAAATTGTAGAAATCAAATGTTCAAGAAGTGAAAATAGAGCTTTGGGCAGCCATCATACATTGGAAGATGGTCATATAATTATTTTTGATAAAATAGTTAATCATAAGGAAGTAAAAAGAATAGTATAAATTAATTATTGATCAAATTAATAATTTTTGTATATTTTGGAGCAATAGCTTTGTACAATTCAATTTAAGTTAAATGATTTCTTATATAAAGCTATTCTTAATTATTAAAATATATGGCAAATTTTATCGGTTTTTTGTATATAATCATTTTCAATGCTACATGTTTTAGTTTAATCTATGCTTCTGATGATAAGGTTGAGCTTCATGATCTTATTGATAGAAAGATTAATGTCCACTTCCTAGATCCTATGCATTTAACCCTTGAAGATTATCAAGATATTCACGATAATTTAGGGTTTTATCATCTATATGGTTATGAATCCAATGATAAGTTAAAAAAAGATCAATATAGTGG
>JAKONF010000143.1 GCA_022702085.1 Rickettsiaceae bacterium
TATTAGGCATTATTGATTTAGCTAAAAGATGGAATTACACCAGGCAAGGAGTACCTCAAAAGATGCACACAGATAAAAACTTTCCCAAGCCGATAAGCTAAGATAAATAATGCCACTTTGGTGTTTAGTGAAGAACAGATAATAAACTACGAACAGCAAAGAAAAGAGCTAAGAGATAATAATTATAAACAGCGATTTTTTGTTAGAGAATTTTGATTCCGTAAATGATCTATTTAAGTATAATTCAAAAATACATTACATAAGTATTTTTGATAAAATATTGCCAATATATTCTTGGTTATATAGATAATAAATTTTTAATTTATGGTTGCATTAAGAATTTTAAGTTGGTAATATCTATACTAATTAAACTTAAATGCAAACATCACTATTGGTAACTAAATTAAAGATGAAAATAATAAATTCTGATTAATTTAGAATTAGGTGCTGGTGGTGAACAATATCATGTGAAGATGTCAATGTCTAAATCAGAGCAAAAATTAACAAAATGGTATTCAGGAAAGAAACTTAGTAATCTATTAAAACATTATTTAAAGCTAGATCGTGTTAATATTTCAGAGGCTTTAAATTCTCATGAACAACTTAAATATGCATTGAGTCAGTTATCCTGCCATGATAAGCCATATCACATAATACCTTTAAATGTTAGCGCATTAACTGGTGAACTCGGGAAAGATACTAATCACTGGGTAGCATTAATTGTCTCCAAAAAAGAGGATAGTATCAAAGTAAGTTACATTAACCCGATGGGTAAAACAATCTCTTCAGATGTAGAAAAAACCATAAGAGATGAATTGGGCTTTGATACTACAATAGATCAACCATTCTTAGATAGAGCAATACAATATATCCGTATATCAGAGAACGAACTCTTTGGTAATACTAATGATTGCGGGCCTATGCTTGTATATATGTTAGCAAGCATAATTCAGAACTTTGATACTATAAAGATCAAAAGTTTAGAGGAATCAAATTCCTTGGGATCATTTTTAAGAGAAAGTTTTGCAAAGAAGAAAGATTTTAATGAGATATGTAACACACTACCCAACACAACTCGCGAACATAAGAAATCTGTTCCATTTGCAAGTAAGTTGAAAGATAAAGCAGAGTTAGAAAATAAAGTAACAAACTTGCTAGGTGATTCAGCCAAAGAAAATAAAATAGTTGAACACAAAGAAGATTCAGCTAGCTCTAATACTAATATAGAAGATATGCTGCATAATACACCTAGTATGTTTGAAGCATTAATATCAGCGATTGAAGAGTCCAATACAGAAAAGATAAAAGGAATACTCAGTGTAATCAGTGATGAAGAATTAGCAAAAACTGATTGGGAAGGGACTAATGCTATGCATGTAGCAGCTATGTATGGAAATGATGAAATAATAAGATTATTACACAACAAAAACTATAAACTTATTGAAGGGGAAACGAAGAAAAAAGCAACTGTCTTGCATAGAGCAGCTCAATACGGTAATAACGAAGCAATAGAAACATTATTAGAAATAGACTACAATCTTATTGATAAGCCCGATGATGAAAAAGCTACTGTTTTACACCGAGCAGCTATGAGTGGATACATTAAAACAGTCAAATTACTATTGAGTAAAGAGACAAGTCTTATTGATAAAAAAACTGTTACCGGTGCAACTCCATTGCACAGAGCAGCTCAGTACGGACATGAAGAAGTAGTAAAATTTTTCTTACTTGATTATCCAGAACTGATAAATGAAGAAGATAAGGATGGTGATACTGCTTTAGAGAGGGCCATTATATATGGAAAAAAAGAGATAGTAGAATTATTTTTAAGTACATATCCAAAACTTATCGACAGAAAGAATCAAGAAGAGGATACACTTCTGCATTTAGCAGCTGCTGAAGGACAAAAAGAAGTAGCAGAATTACTAATAAGTAAGGACATAACTCTTATTGATAAAATAAACAAAGGTGGTGTTACTCCAATATACTTAGCAATAAAAAATGGGCAAAAAGAAATCGTGCAATTATTGCTAGATATAAAACCTGAACTTATCGACCAAGTTTATGAGAATAACGCCACAGTCTTTGATTGGGCTATGGCTACTAAACACAATCAAGAAGAAATAATGGGGGTATTATTAAAGAAGAAGCCAGAGTTAGCTTACAAAATAAATGCTAACAATACTATTAGATTGTTTTGGGCAGTAGAGAATGGATACAAGGAAGTAGTTGAATTGTTATTAAAAAATAATCCATCTCTAATAGAAGAAAAATATCAAGGTAGGACTGTTCTACATACAGCAGCAACCAATGGACAGAAAGATGTTGTAGATTTATTGCTAAACATAAGAATGAATCTCTTTGAGGCGAAAGATAAAGAAGGCAATACTCCAGTATATTTAGCAATAATGAATGGACAAAAGGAAATATTAGAACTTTTCATCAGTAAAATACCAAATTTTTTTAAAATAATAAAACATCCTGCGCTTTTGGCTGTAAAATATGGACAAATAGAAGTACTAAAACTCCTATTAAATAAACAAAAGAATCTTGTTCTAGAAGATAGGACAATTGATGATGGAACTATCTTGCATTCAGCGGTTAAAAATGGGCAAATAGAAATTTTAAAATTTTTATTAGATGATAAGTTGCCTCAATCTAAGCTCACCAATAAGATATTTAGATATGCTGATCACTTTAAAGGAAATATTTTACATTTGGCAGTTGAAGAAGGACAGATAGAAATTTTGAAATTTTTATTAGATAGTAAATTACCTCAATCTAAGCTTATTGATAGTATTATTACAGAGTCTAAAGACTACAGTTGTGAAAAAACTGTTTTACATTTAGCAGTTGAACACAAGAATGAGGAGATGATAAAACTCTTAGTAAACAGGGAACCAGAGCTTCTTAATATAAAAGATGTGGAAGATTACACTCCATTGGATATAGCACGCAATAATGGTTATGAGCAAGGGATTGAATTATTGTCAAACTACAACAATATTGCATCAACTAAATCTAAAGAATATCTACCTTCAAATGACGAAGATTTATTACCAAATAAATTTTCAACACTTGCTGAAGAAAAAAATAGTTATAACCCACCACTAAATGAAAGCAATATTTCTAGTACAAAAAAAGAAAATAATTTTACAAATAGTTATTCCACTATGGATATTAGCTATATAAAGCTTTATTATTCGCATCAAAATGAGATGAATAAAGTGAAAAATCAAATATCTCTATTAGAATCTGCATTAGAGCAAAAATTAGAGCAAATTATAACCAAAGATAAATCAGAAAATCAAAAAACCTTGGATTTAGGTATTCAAAACAACGATAAAAAAGTAATAGAATTATTAACTACTAAGTATCAAGAGCCAACAGTAAAAGAGAATAAAGATGGCATATCGCATTTTGCAGCAACGGTTAAACAAAAGGAAATGGATGAAGCTGTAATAAATAAAGAGATATCTCAAGAAGTTGATCTTTTAACCCAAAAGACATTAGCACTCATTGAACAAGGTTATCAGATTATTTCAAACTTAAAGATCAGTGACAAAATAATATTTTCTATCGGTAATACAGGAGCTGGAAAAAGTACATTGATTAATTATTTAAGTGATGCTCCATTAAAAGTAATTAATTACAAAGGTTTATTAAGAATTGATACAGAGAATTCATCTCCAAATATCGCTACTATTAGTCACTCGGTCCATACATCAGAGACTTATATTCCAGGTATACATTCGTCACCAAACAAAGATTTCATTTTTATAGATGCTCCAGGATTTAACGATTCTAGAGAGGGAACTATTGACATTGCTACAGCTTTTTTTAGACGGCAAATTATTGAGAAAGCTAGTTATATTAAAATATTATTGGCTATAAGTTATGATGACATTATTTCTAGCACCAATAGAGGAAAGAATTACAAAGATTCATTTAACTATTTAAAACAGTTATTTCAACCCAATAATGAACAAAATAGAGAAGAACTAGAAAAATCTACTCTAGTAGTAGTAACAAAGGTTGAACCACCAAAATATGATTCCGCTGAGTTAGAAGAGCAGATACGAGAAGAGAAGAATAGATTAGCAAAGTATCAAAATAATCCACAAGATTGGCAAGAGGAAATAAAAAATACTCAAGAAACTATAAAAAAATTAGAAAAAAAATTAGAAGAGACAAGTAACCACCACTCAGTTCGCAAAAAGGTTATTATAGATAACTCTAATTTAAAAGAAGAAGAATTTGAAATTTTCAGTAAAC
>JAKONF010000174.1 GCA_022702085.1 Rickettsiaceae bacterium
TAGAGGATCCTATTCCTTTATGGAGTGCTGTTGAAACGCATAGAGCATTCCTCAATGCAGAGCTTTACGCTATTTCTAAATGTGGTCATCTACCTTTTGTTGAACAATCTGAAGAATTTTTTGAACAAATTGAGCAATTTTTAGATTAAATATTTTTATTTTCAAGATTATTTTTAACTAGAACAATATGACAAATTATTAACCATAAAATTAGAGATCGAATATGAGATATATTTTAAAGCCATTACTAATTATTTTTTGTTTGAATTTCTCGCTCTGTTTTGGAGCAGAAGATTGGACTGAGACTAATTGTCAATTCACTACCATTGACGAAAAAGTAACTGATAATATTGCTTATAAGAATTCGCATCTTGATCTTTTAGTACAAAAAAATAAACTGTCGAAAGAGGATGCCAAAGAGCCCCTGCATAACACCATCAAAGTTTTTGAAATCAATTATACGGCGCAAAAAGATGGAAAATTAGAAGATATTACCCAAAGAGGTTTGCTTAAAACTTTAGATCCAGTACTAAAAGAAGAAATTATTTTACAGAAAGCTGATTTAAAAATTAGATATAATCCTAAAAATCCTAATGAAATTGAATTCTCATCAAATGGCAAAATTTATCTAACTCCTCCGCTTAGCATAGTTCAAAGTCTTAAACTACAGCAACCACCTATGCCTACTACTCCAAGTTCCCCTACCAATAATGAGAATTCATCAACGAATAATTAAAATTACATATGGATGATTTTGCATAATTTACGTGCAACATTATTTAGTCTTTTTTTCACTACTATACTTGCTATCTTCCCTAATAAGTATTAGAATCTAAGCCAATATATAACTCTATAATCCTCAATAAATTCATAAATATGATAGAAGAAAACAAAGTAGAAAATGTGGATTTTGGTGTAGCTTTATCAGAGCGTTACTTAGCTTATGCTTTGTCAACCATTATGTCTCGTTCATTACCAAGCGTACGCGATGGTCTAAAGCCTGTACACAGAAGACTACTTTATGCTATGCTTCAGTTACATCTTGATCCTAAATCTGCTTATAAAAAATGTGCCCGGGTTGTTGGCGACGTAATTGGTAAGTATCATCCACATGGTGATACTGCAGTTTATGATACTCTAGTACGGCTTGCTCAATCTTTCTCGCTCCGCTACCCGTTGATTGATGGGCAAGGTAATTTTGGCTCAATTGACGGTGATAATGCTGCAGCAATGCGTTATACAGAATCACGTATGACAGAAATATGCATTTTTCTAATGGAAGATCTCGATAAAAATACTGTTGATTTTAGACCAACTTACGACGATTCTAGCAGTGAACCAGTACTTTTCCCAGCTATGTTTCCAAATCTGCTTGCTAATGGTTCTGAAGGTATTGCTGTAGGCATGGCTACTAGCATTCCACCACATAATCTGCATGAATTATGTGATGCCTTGCTGCATCTATTAGACCATCCTGAAGTAGAATTACAAGAAATTATGTCCATAATTAAAGGACCAGATTTTCCAACTGGTGGCATTATCATTGATAGTTCAGCAACTATAGCTCAAAATTATAGCTCTGGCAGGGGTAGCTTTAGAGTTCGCGCTCGTTGGCAAAAAGAAGAGCTTTCGCATGGAGCATACCAGATAGTAATTTCTGAAATTCCTTACCAAGTTCAAAAATCAAAGTTAATTGAAAATATAGCTACGTTACTAAAGGACAAAAAAATTCCATTAGTATCCAATATTAGAGATGAATCAGCTGAAGAAATACGTTTAATCATTGAACCAAAATCACGTACTTGCGATGCTGAGATGGTGATGGAATCTTTATTTAAACTCTCTTCTCTTGAAAGTAGAGTTCAGCTCAATATGAACGTAATTTCATCAAATAATATTCCCAAAGTAATGAATATTATTGAGGTTTTACAAGAATTTTTAGCTCATCGCAAAGACATAGTAACTAGGCGTAGCAGCTATTTAGTTGATAAGATAAATAAGCGTCTAGAAATTTTAGCAGGTTTGAAAATTGCTTACCTTAATTTAGATGAGATCATCCGTATTATCAGAGAAGAAGATGAACCAGCTATAGTGCTAAAAAGTAACTTTGCTTTAACAGATGTACAAGCAGAATCGATATTAAATACGCGTTTGAGAAGTTTACGTAAAATAGAAGAAATACAGATTAATAAAGAAATTACAGAATTAGAAAAGCAGCATGCTGAACTCTCCAAAATATTACAAGAACCCAAACAACTACGTGCTGTTATCAAAAAAGAAATTAAGCTGATACAAAATAAATTCGGTTTTGATACTGAAATTGGTGCGCGCAGAACTAGCTTCTCCGAAGTCACTACCAATGCACAAATTGTTGATATAACGGCTTTTGTTGAGAAAGAGCCTATTACGATAATTTGCTCTAAAATGGGTTGGATCAGATCAATCAGAAGTCATAATCACGATTTATCTCAAATTAAGTATAAAGAAGGAGATGAATCAAGATTCATTATTGAATGTCATACTACTGATAAAATCATTATCAATTCAGCTTTAGGTAAGTTTTTTACTATACTTGCTGATAATTTTTCTAAAGGCAAAGGCTATGGTGAATCTATCAAATTGCTGATAGATCTAGCTAACGACGAAGTAATCTCAATTATGCCATATAAAGCAGAGCAGAAATTTTTGCTAGCAAGTAGCCTTGGTAAAGGCTTTATCGTTAGCTCTGAAGAGTTACTGGCACAAACTAAACTTGGTAAACAAGTCATGCAATTATCTGAAAATAATCAATGCATTGCTTGCCTACCTGTAGAGGGAGATAGCGTTGCTTGCATTGGTGAAAACAGGAAATTACTAGTATTCAAACTCAGCGAAGTGCCAGAGCTTAAACGTGGACAAGGAGTTACCTTGCAGAAATTTAAGGACGCAAAACTTGCTGATATAAAACTTTTCAGCAAAGCTGAGGGCTTAAGTTGGGTTAGTGGTGGTAAGGTCAGAATTGAGAAAGATATCTCAGCATGGTTAGCTAATAGAGGCACGTTGGGTAAAATACCACCAGCTGGTTTTGCTAAAACCAACCGATTTAATTAAATTGTTTGCTTTTTAGCTGTTCTACGTCAGATATCTTCTGAGCTACAGTCAATATATCCACCTGCAATGAATCTCAAATTGCAGTGATCTACTTTACTTATAATCGCGTAATAATTATCACATTGCTTGTCATAAGCATATGTCACAAGAGTATCATCATCACGTGAAATCCAAGAAATTTCTTTTTCATTGCTAGCATCTATCAACTTATTACCAACTTTTATTGTTTTAACTTGAAGATTATGTTGTCCATAATTTGCAATTTTACCTAAACCAAGAAATTCTAGCAACTCCAGTTTATAGTCATTCGTTGTGCTTAAATTCTGTCCTGGAGATATTGTCATCTTACCAGCATAATCAGATATTAAATCTTGTCCTAAATTATTATTGTTTGAATTTTCAGTTTCTTTTGCTTTGTTTTTAGTAACTACAAGATTACGATGTTCTACTTTGTAACTCTTTATATAAAAACGATCATATCCATCATCATCTGTAAAACTTCTAGAAAGTTCAATGCTATCTGTCCCACGCGTAATCCATGAGATTTCTCCAAACTTGCTAGTATCTACTCTGCCATCACCATCCTTTATTGTTTCTACTCGAAAAAATCCTTGTCCCTGGTGCATTGCTTCGCCTACACCAAGAAATTATAGCAACTTTATCCGATGATCGCCAGTTATCTCTAAACGATCCCCCTCACGCACAATAACTTCCGCAGAAACACCAGATTTTGGATTCTGCATTAAGTCGGGATTGTTTGAACTTTCAGCTTCTTTTGACATAAATCTATATTTTGTTTAATTAATAAAATTAGTCGTCAGCGATATCAGTGTATATCGCCGTATATTTTAAGACCTTCTTCACCATTACAAGTAACTTTTGAAATATTGGTATAATTAGCTGTATCTACAACTGAACCATCAAGTGATTCTATTTGCAAAATTTGAAATGTTTTATCTGAACCATTTATAATTTCTCCGTCTCCACCAAACTGCAAGTGGTCCCACACTGTATTTTCACCAAAACCTAGCTTCATTTCTCCATGAACTACTATTTTTCCAATTGTTTGATGGTTACTGTTGTTTTTATCTGGTGTATTTTTTGCCATATATTTCCTTTATTAAATTGATCGAGCACTAAATTTGTAGACACGTTACTGACTAAAAAGAGATTCTATCTTAGATTTATACATTCTGGATAATTTTGCTATATATGAAACTTATCAATTTATATAAGAATAATATTATAGATTTTCAATTGTTAGTCA
>JAKONF010000188.1 GCA_022702085.1 Rickettsiaceae bacterium
ACACTAATAACTTTGGGTTGATAAATTTGAGAAAAATAAAATTTTTGAGTAATTAATGTACATATCAACATTTAGAATTTAAATGATATATAATAATTTCACTTTAAAGTTGATTAAAAAATTAAAATATTTAAGTTTATTTAATCATTAGTTAGTTTGTTCAACTATACTACTTACTAGCTTTATAAGAAAGTTATTAAAAAGTGAATGTGAGAATGTTTGAGCATTTATAGATTGAATAACAAACATTTTAACTTAATTATTCAATTTATAAGTTTTTATTCGCTTAAACTTTTGAATTATTGTTAAAATTTCTACTATTTTTACCATCAAAAGTTTTTTTACTGTAGTTAATACGTAAATGAGCCAAAAATGCTAATAACGCAATAGCCATAAAGCTGACTACCGGGAATACGATTGGCAGTATATTATTTATTTGTGATAAACAAATAGTGGTAATGCAAATGGTAATTATTGTTATTATCGCTGTGTTTCTTCCTATCTTGACTGCACGTTGATGATTTTCTGCATTGACTAATTCAATTGCATGACGATGATGCTGTTCTTTTTCAGCCATATCTATCAAGCGGCCTAATGTTCCTGGATGTATATTTTCGTATTCACTCAAAATCTCAATGGGCGGGAGAATATGTTCAAATTTTTTTCTATAATGATTGTTATCATTTTCTCTTAGGTTGTTGATTCGTTGGTAACCCTTGTTAAGTTTATTATCTTTACCAAAAAAACTTTTAATTTCTTTTTCTTTCATAGCTATATTTTATTTTTTCAAACGACAAATTAATATCATTTACAACAATATTAAAATAATCTTTTACATCATTTAGTTTCACCCTTTTTTTGCGCTCAAAACCAAAATTAAAAGCTTTGACAAAATTCAATAAAAAACTTTGTTTGCGTATAGGTTTTTTTTCTGTTGCATCATAATTTTGAGGTTTAATTTCATATCTAGGATGAATTTTAACATTACTGTTTCGATTCAACTTCGAAGAGTAATTTTTTTTTGAGTGTCTAAAATTTATTTTTTTTCTCAAGTTAATTAATCTTTAAAAAATCATGTTTAGGAATAAATGGCTCACCTCTGAAATTTACTGCATTATTAAACTTATTGCAACAAGTTATAAATTTTTTATCGCAGCCAGCAATTAGCACGATATCATGATAATTTTTGATTTCCTCAGAGATTGATTTGTTGATCTCAATGCTGCTGCGAAAATGGGTTATAATTCTGGCTTTGAATAATCCATTACCAATAATAGCTTCACCACCACTGAAATAACCATTTTCTTGCTCAATCGCCGAGAGCATGATATTGCGTCCGTTAATCTCTTTTATATTATACTTAAAGCTATAAGTATCTTTGTCTACTTTGCATTTGTCATCACCAAAACTTGCTCTACATGTCTTACTATAGCAATTTAATAATGATTGATTGAATTTGGTAGATTCAGGCTCCAAATAAATTTGAAAATCTAAGTCATATTTGGTAAATATTGTGCAGTAGAATGTAACAAAATGATAATGTTTTTCTGGCATTAATTCTCGCCAGATCTGCACTTTGGCGCCAGTAATTTCTGTATTTTTTGTAATTCCCAGTTCATCATATATTCCTTCCAAAATTATATGATCTTTAGCGGAGTCATTAAAATAACCTTCTACAAATCTCAAACCAGAATATGAATAAAAATTTTTATTATCTAAGTAATTATTATTAGGCCTTGAAGTTAATAATATTATTTTACCGTTAATTAAAGTGATTTCATAATTGTAATGAACCTGATTAGAGTCTAGATCAATCTTTTTTAAATCATCCTCTATAATTCTCATTTGCGTATCTCTATCAAATTAACATTTGATAATTCAATAGAACCATCAGCACAATGATTATAACTAAAACTATCATCAATAAACCTTACTTCCACATCAAATTCAAATTCAGCAATTAAATTAGTGTATTCAAGCAAAGGCCTAACTAAAGTAATAATGCCAGTATTATAATCTATTTGCGCTGCTACTTGTTCTTCACCTACGAAAATTTTTACTTTATTTTTAGCTGGTTTATTAATAGTTCTTATATAAGGCATCAATGCATCATCGTATATCTTAAATAATTGAAAAGTAGTTTTGGTTCCATCACCTATATCAATGAGCTGCTTAGCTACTTTATAATCTGCAAGATCACGAAATCTGAAACTATAAGCACTACCTCTACGGCTATGAAAAAAATTATTAAATTCAGCAAATTCTATTTGGCTCAAACGGCAACTTTGTAATGCATAATACTGCTTTGCATATTCTTGATCTAAACTACGTAATTCTCTACCATTTATAGTTTGGGCGATTGATACCTTAAATTCTGGTCTGCAGACAGCAAATACTTCCATAAATTTTGGTAAGCTGATATCATGAAAACTCATAAATTGAGTCCTTTTTTTAATAATGCTTTGTATTGCAGGTTCAATTTATTAGTTATTAGATCTTTGCTTTGCTCAAATTTAACTTCAATTAATTTCATTCCAGCTATAGTGTAATTATTAAAATGAGGAATCTGCTTTTCTAAACTGTGGCTTATCTCATCAGCAATAGAGGTTGTAGAACTATAATTACGGGCCCTAGCAAATATATTTATTTCAAAATCAATTTCATAAATTTGCTGATGAAATTTTGAAATATCTAAAGATTTTATGACATTTATTAAAAGAAAAGGGTATTTGGCATCCTGCGGCACTGATAAGTAAATTTTATCTACTTTATTTTTAACTGATTTTTCTTGCATTAAAAATTCATAAATTTTTTTTTGAAAATCATTGATAAATTGAAGCGACATAAATTCTGGTCCTATATTTCTAGAGCAATGATTTGCATTGCAACATTTTTCTCATCGATATTAATGATGCGTTTAATCTCAAAGTTTTTATCGTTATATAAAATGCGCATATTATTATTCACTTTTTGATCATATCTAATACGAAAAATGTAATAACTCTCTGTCATCACATGGCCAAAATTAAAGTTCTCAATAGCTTTAAAAATAGTATCGCTAAGAGCAGTAATTTCAGCGAAAGTTGTGATTATTTCGAGCCAATTTTCTTCTTCTATTTCACTATTAACACGGTTCTCTAAAAACTTAATTTGATGATTTAATTTTTTGGCTAATTGCATTATATTGCTCATATTTAGATCCTGATATTGCGATAAAAAGCGTATAGGTTTTTTACTTCCATCGGTAAAGAATTGCCTTCTTGCCTTTCAAACATTCGGCAAGTATGAATCAATATGCCTTGCTTGATATCGCTCGGTAATAGCTTCTGGTCTATTCCTATGGAGTAATCAATTATTATTTCATCCCTCTTTAACTCCTTTAATAACTCCAAGGTTGCAGTTGCTAAATTTATTAAGTAATCATTACTAGCCATCTCTGCTTCAACATTATTACATTTTATAATTATCTTTTGAATTTCAGTTATCGGCGTATATTTTAGAAAAAATCTTCTAGCATTTCTATCAGTGCTACTCATGCTTATTTTTTTTTGAATTAAATTCATGCCAGTGAAATTTTCAGCAATTTTTACGCTTGTCTCAAGTAAATGCGTAATAAGTTCATTATCAAAATCGCTGGTAATTCGTAAGTAATTCTTTACATCTTCTAAACTCCAAATTTTTTGCGCTAGAGTTTCTGTAACCAAAAAAGATTGTTTAACTATCATAAAAGTTGATTTTACTATTGATATTTATAATTAAGAGGGATCATTTAACTCCCCCCTTATTTAGTTTAGCTAATATTTTAAGCAGTTATTTTAGCAATTTTTATAGCATCAGGATTGACAACGTCTCCACCTACCCTTTTTACTGCATAAAATTTAACAAAAGGTTTTTCTGTATAAGGATCTCTCATGATATTGATACCACTACGATCGACTATGGTATAAGCTGCTTTAAAATCGCCAATAGCAATGGCTAATTTATCATTTTCAGGTTTTGGCATAGAGCTACAGCAAACTATTGGAATGCCAAAGAGCGTAGGTTTAAAAGCCTCTGTAAGCGATGGTTGCCAGACAAATCTACCATTATTATCTTTCAATTTTTGAATTTTGGCCAAGGTTACTCTGTTCATTAGAAACGTAGCATTTTGCTGATATTCTTCACCTAGAGCATTAATCAAGTTTAGTAAAGATTCAACAGTAATTTCAGCTGCACAATCTATTCTCTCTAGTTTATCGTTATGTAAAATACCAACAGGTTTTTTATCGCCATCGCCATAAATGAAAGCTTCATTTTCAACCTTAGCAAAACTATCGGCTATTCGCTCAGCAATCCAATCTTCAATTTTAATTTCTGCATCATCAATTAAGCGCTGCGTAGCTTTTGGTTGAGAATAAAGTTCATGAACTAATATACGCTTTTGTTTCAACGTAGAATTATCAGTCACAGGGCGATCTTGCGCCTCACCTACCCAACCGCTATCAAGTTTGCCATCTTCAAGGACTAGATCTAAGGCATTAGTTGAGATATTAACTATATTAGCAAGTCCTCGCATAAAAGATTGAGTGGCAATTTTACTGATAATTTTGTGATGCAAACTAGGAATCACAACTGCACCACCAGTTTCAGCATTTTCACTGCTGTAAGACTTCGTTACTAAATCTTTCATCACGCCTTTACGCAAATAATTATCGAATGAAGTTTTGTACTCAAGATCACAATTAGCATAATCGGTTGGAAGATCAGGCCTTGATATAAAACTTTGCAAATTACGCATCTTTTTCTCTAAATTATTGATTTTTTGTAAATTTAGGTTTTGTTTTTCAACTAAATTACCGCAGTTATTGACTATTTTTTCAATTTGTTCATTCATATTATCTGTAATCATATTTTCCCTTTAATAATTTTCATTTGTTATATAATCTAGTTTTTTTAGAGCCTTTTTAAGTCTTAGATATCTCGCTTTATCTTCTTTTGAATTTTCCTTCTCATTATCTATATAATGTATTTTTGCGTGCTCATTTGCAGGAAAAGTAACTATACTAATCTCTATAAGTTCTGCTTCAGTGATGATTCGTTGGTTTAGTTCATTATATTCTGAGGATATAATATTAAAGCCAATGCTAAGGCCATTAACTGCTCCTTGTCTGATTAGTTCAATTGCTTCTTTGCCCGTTTCAATCTTATTATTGATTTGAGCCTCAATTTTTAAACCTATTTCATCCTCAATTATTGAAATAATTACACCTATAGGTTTTTTAGGATCATGTTGCCAAAGAAATTTAATAGGTTTATTGTTTATGCTAGAGGAAAATGTTCCTTTGACGATAATATCATTATCTTGATCTGGTAGATTAAAAACACTAGCATATCCTGAAACTATTACTTCGCTGTTATTTGCTGATTTAACAATAAATGTTTGCTGCACTTAAATTCTCTCCAACTAGTTTCGCTTGAGATATATCTTAAAAAATTAGCAGCACTAAGTGTTTATGAATGATATTTATTATGTATAATTTGTTGTGATCAGGAATATAACTGTAATGCTGATTCCAGTAAAGATTGCGTTCTATAATAATTTATCAACCAGAAATTCTTAACCATTCAGTTAACAAGAAATCAGTTTCGGCTTTTTTGGCTTCAAGCTCTTTTGTGAGTTTTTGGAATAGCTCAGGTTTGTTGAAATATAAGTTGCTATCACTAAGTTTTAGCTCAATCTTCTTTATTTCAGCTTCTAACTTACTAATTTGATCTGGAGCAGTTTCAAGTAATCTTTGATCCTTATAAGTCAATTTCGTTGATTTATCATCAATTTGAGATGATTTTTTTGAAGTTTGTTCATGGCTTGTTATCTTCTTGTATTCTTTAGGTTGATTTAGCACTGATTTTCGGTAATCTTCATAACCGCCGATGAAATCTATTATCTTATCTTGAGTGAAAACTAAAGTTCTAGAAACTAAGCGATCCAAAAAATCTCGATCATGCGAAACAATAAGCAAAGTGCCAGGATAATCGCTTAATATTTCTAGTAAAATTTCTAAACTATCCATATCTAGATCATTAGTTGGTTCATCAAGAATAAGTAGATTACCTGGATTAATCAAAGTTTTTGCTAATAATAATCTACTAGCTTCTCCACCTGATAAGGTTGAAACTTTATTACTTAATGTTTTAGGATCAAACATAAACTTTTTTAAATATCCTGCAATATGCATAGTTTTGCCATCTGACAAAAATATTTGATCATTACCATTTGGACAAATTGTTTGAGCGATTGATTGATTAGCATCTAATTCACTTTTATGTTGATCAAAATAAGAAATTTCTAAATTTGTTCCATGCTTAATGTAACCAGTATTTGGTTTTAAATCCTTAGTTAATAACTTAATCAACGTAGATTTGCCGGAGCCATTTGGACCAATAAGGCCAATTTTTTCACCTTTTTTGACTCTAAAAGTAAAATTATTAATTAAGGATTTATTGTTGTAAGTAAAATAAATTCCTTCAGCTTCAATGATGAACTTAGTTTTAGCTACTTCTTTAATTCCTATAGCTTGTATCCTGTTTTGCGCAGAGCTCAGTTTTGTATTTTGTTCTTTAGAAAAGACTCTTAGAGCTTTTAGATCGTGCAATCTTTTTTGATTGCGCTTTCTTCTGGCTGTAACGCCAGTACTCAACCAACTATTTTCTACATCCAATTTTTTGTTGAGCTTTTTTAAACTAGCTTCCTCCTGCTCTGTTATTATTTCTTGCCATTGGTCAAAATATTTAAATCCTTTATCAGATGTACGGAGTTTTCCTCTATCAAGCCACCAAATTTTGTTGGTGACATTGGACAAGAATGCTCTATCATGGCTTATACAAATAATTGCTCCTTGATAATTTTTAACATATTCTTCAAGCCATTCAATCGTTGCAATATCGAGGTGGTTGGTTGGCTCATCAAGCAGTAATATATCAGGTTGCATCACTAATACTTTGGCTAAATATGCACGCCTTAATTGTCCTCCTGAAGCATTTGACAAATTGATATCACCATCAAGACCAAGTTTTTCTAAAATAATATCAGCTTGATATTTATTTGTAGCAGCATCTATAAATTGCGACAAAATAAAATCATAAATAGTTTGATTTAAATTAGTATTAATATCTTGAGTTAAATAATCTATTGTTGTTTTTGGGCTTTGAAACAATTCACCTTTATCTAGTTCATAATCACCAATAATAATTTTCAATAAGCTTGACTTACCACAACCATTTCTACCTATTAAACAGATCTTATCTCCAGGATAGAGATAAATCTCAACATCTTTAAGTATAATTTTTTCAGCAAAATTTAAGTTTCCAGATTTAATGTAATATATTGGGGTCATAGTGCGTATTTAAAATTCATTATCAAAATAATATGATATATTAATTTTTGGTCAGTATAAATAGCTTTTAAGCAAAATTTATGGGTAAATTGATTCAAACAGGTCAGCTCAAGCAAGCATTGAGCATAACTGCAAATATGCAGCAAAGCATCAATATTCTGCAAATGTCTAATTATGAATTAGCACAATTTGCTGCAGAAGAATTGAATAAAAATCCTTTTTTAGAGGAAGAAAGTGATAATGCTGCTTTAAGAACAAAAGATTCACAAATTTATTCTAGTAAAGGAATCAAAGTTAGCAGAAATTTAAATGATGATATATTCACCAATATATCATCTAACAAAACTTTAAAGGATCATGTTGAGCAACAAATTAATATCTCTATTGATAATCAACTTGATAAATTAATAGCCTATAGTTTGTTAGATTATCTACAAAGTAATGGTTATATCGATTTTAATGAACAAGAAATAGCTCAAAATCTTCAATGTCCTTTATCCAAAGTTAGAGCAGTCTTGCGTAAAATGCAAAATTTTGAGCCTATTGGCATTTTTGCTCGCAATTTAAGAGAATGCCTGTCTTTGCAACTAAAAGAACTTAACAAATTTTCTCCAAAAATGGAATTACTAATTACCAATCTAGATCTTGTTTCAAGGCAAGAATATAAAAAACTAGCTAAAATTTGTCATGTAGAACTAACTATTTTACAAGAGATGATTAATTTTATCAAAACTTTAAATCCCAAACCTGGCAATGGTTTTTTAGTAGAACCTACCATCTACAAACTGCCAGATGTTATACTTTATATTGATCAAGATACAAATGCTGCTAAACTTGAAATCAATCCAGAATCTATGCCTTATCTACAATTTAATCATCAATATTATCTGCAAATAAAAGATAATATTCAAAAAAAAGAGGATAAAGCATTTGTAAATAACGAAGTGAATACAGCTTATAATGTAGTTAGAAGCATTGATATGCGGGCTAAAACTATTTTGCGCGTAGCTAGTTGTATTGTAAAGAGGCAAATGGATTTCTTTATGCGTGGTATTATGTATCTAAAACCTCTAACGTTAGTTAACATTGCTGAAATGACAGGTCTAAATGAAAGCACCATCAGTAGAGCAACTGCTAATAAATATATTTCTACTCCGAGCGGTATCTTTGAATTAAAATATTTTTTCTCTTCAGGACTTGCTAACAGTAAGAATACCGATATGGATGTTTCAAGTACTAAAGTTAAAGAACTAATTAAACAAATCATTGCTGCTGAAGAACCAGAGAATATTTTATCTGATCAAGAGATAACTGAAAAAATTGAAAAATTTAATATCAAAATTGCTAGGCGTACAGTAGCAAAATATAGAGAGGAGGTTGGC
>JAKONF010000001.1 GCA_022702085.1 Rickettsiaceae bacterium
CAACATCTGAATATTGCTTCATATTTTTAGCTAACAAAAATTTTATTGCTGATATTTTAGGTAATAAATCTTCTCTGATAGGATAATAGGCAAGTCCTGTGACTTTAGGTGAGCAAACAATAGTTACTTCAGCTGGGAGCGCGCGAAATAAAGTACCATTAGTTTCAATTTGTACTTGATAATTTAATTTAATCAGTTTTTCACATAGTAACTCTATTGGCTGACGAAAAGGCTCTCCTCCTGTTATTACCACTAATTTAACTGATTTTTCAAATTTTGTATTAAGGCTGAGTTTATTCACTTCAGAGATAATCGAATCCACGGATTTTAGTCCAAAATCTTCAAATTCTGTATCACAAAAAGTGCAAGCAAGGTTACAACCGCCAAGCCTAATAAATATAGCAGGAATGCCTACTAATGGCCCTTCACCTTGAATAGTTTTAAAGATATTTTGTATTTCTAAATTAGTACCATCTCCATTTAAAGGAGGGCGTTTTGGATTGTTACCAAACATATTGTTCTAGCGAAGTTTTAGTGAAGATAGACCAATTAAAGCAAATATCAAGGCCATAATCCAAAATCTTATCACCACTTTTGATTCTTTCCAACCGTGTTTCTCAAAGTGATGATGAAGTGGCGCCATTTTGAATATTCGTTTACCACCGCTTATTTTGAAATAATATACTTGAATAATAACTGATAATGTCTCAAGTACAAAGATGCCACCTATGATGCTGAGGATAATTTCATGTTTAGAAATGACGCTGATAATTCCTAAAACTCCACCAAAAGCCAGACTACCAGTATCGCCCATGAACACTTCTGCTGGTTGAGCGTTATACCATAAAAAACCTAAACAGCTACCAACGATGCTTGCGCAAAAGACAGTAAGTTCACCTATATGAGATACATATATCAGCTGTAAGTAATCAGCATAAACAATGTTTCCTACCAAATAGCAGATAATGCTAAATGATCCTGCAGCGATAGCAATTGGTACTGCAGCCAGACCATCTAAACCATCAGTGAGATTGACAGCATTCGATGCACCAGAGACTACAATCATACCGAAAGGTAGATAAAATAATCCTAGATTAATCATCAGTTCTTTTGCATACGGAATAACTAACAAGTTTTCATATTTAGGTTCACTTAGATATTGCACAAACGAGCATGCAACCAGGCTAATAATCAATTGAGTAATCAATTTATTTCTACCACTAATGCCCTTATAATTATTTTTGCTAACCTTAGCGTAGTCATCAGCAAAACCTATTAGACCAAAACTGATCAGAATAAATAACACTATCCAGATATATAAATTAGTGAGATCAGCTAAAAGTAATGTAGTAGCTACAATTGAAATGATCATCATTATTCCTCCCATGGTGGGAGTACCAACTTTTTCTTTGTGAGTTTCAGGACCGTCATCTCTGATAGGCTGACCCTGCTTTTGTATTTTTCTCAAATATTTTATTAATCTAGGTCCAATGATAAAACAAATAGTAAGACTTAATAATATAGCAAGACCGCTACGGAAACTTATATAATGAAATAAATTAGCAAAGCTAGATGTTGTTATGTGAGGAGCAAGAAGATTATAAATCATATTAGAAATCTGCTATTTAAATTTTGGGTATATCGCTTGAGATAAGTTACTATTTTATCAAGTCCAATGCTTCTTGAAGCTTTGATCAATATTAATTCATCATTATCCAATAAATTTTCAATATCAATAAATGATTCATCTACGTTATTATATAATTTTATTTTAATTGCACTTTTAACAAATAATCTTGCAATACTTGACATTTTCGGGCCAATCAAAAATAGTTTTTTGATACCTGTATTTTTTATATGCGGTACAAGGTCAATATGCATTTGTAATGAATTTTCTCCAAGTTCTAGCATATCGCCAAGTATGGCTACTTTATTTGGATGTGGCAAGTATTGCAAGTAATTCAAAGCAGCTTTTAGAGATTCAGGGTTAGCATTATAATAATCGCTAATTATTTTGAAGAATTTACCATTACAATCAATATTAATAATTTCACCTCTTCCCACCCCTATTACTATTTTACTCAGTTGATCAATAGCTAATAACAAATTATGATTTAAGATTTTTACGACTAAAAGAGCAATTGTTATGTTTGATGCTTGATGCTTTGATATTAATGGCAGCTTAGCAGCAAAGTTTTCACCTCTTATACAGTAATTTACTTCTACTTTATCATCAATAATTTTATAAGAATTCATCGCAGCATCAGCTTTATTATCTAAAGCAAAGCTATAAATATTGTGGATGGCCAGCTCTTGCAAATGGTCTTTTAAATATAAATAATGCCGATTATCAGCAGGAATTATAGCGTGGCCTGCTGATAATAATCCTTCAAAGATTTCAGCTTTACTACTAGCTATTTGCTTAACATCTTTAAAAAATTCTAAATGTCCTTCAGATATTGAAGTAATTATTGCAATATCTGGTTTAACTTTTCTAGTAAGTTCACTAATTTCTCCCTGGTTGTTCATACCCATCTCAATTACAGCATAATCAATATCGTCAGGCATAGAAGCTAGGTTCAAAGTAACTCCTAAATTGTTGT
This sequence comes from Rickettsiaceae bacterium, assembly GCA_022702085.1. Lineage (GTDB taxonomy): Bacteria > Pseudomonadota > Alphaproteobacteria > Rickettsiales > Rickettsiaceae > JAKONF01. The sequence goes on from JAKONF010000001.1 coordinate 2,604, forward strand.
TAAAGTTTCCGCGGCTTGCAAAAGTTTTACCATAGCTACTAAGAATGATTTTTAACACCTCTTTAGTGCTAGTTTTACCAACGCTGCCAGTAACACCAATAAATTTAGCTTTGGAATTTGCTCTTTTATAGGCAGCTAATTTTTCTAAAGCTAAAGAGCAATCATCAACTAGTAATATTTTTTCAGCTGCAATACCTGTTAGTTGAGATTTAAAAGATTTATCGCTGATTATGGCTAAACTTGCGCCATTTCCTAGCGCAGCTTCTATGTAGTTATGACCATCACTGTTATTACCTTTCAAAGCTATAAATATGTCACCTTTTTTGACGTGCTGTGAATTAAATTGAATCTCTCTACCTTGAGCAGCCTCATGTACATTAATTCCTAGCGCTTGCTCCAGTTGCTCGCTATGCCATATTATTGAATCATTGTTCATTTACATTATCTCTAAAATTTGCTCTACAACTTTTACATCATCAAACTTGCGTTTTTCATCGCCAATAATTTGATATTTTTCATGCCCTTTGCCAGCAATTAGTAAAATATCACCCTCGTTTAAAAATTCTATAGCTTTTTTTATTGCTTGATATCTATCACTTATCTCTAAAGCATCTTTTGCTTCAGTAAGTATTGCTGCTCTAATGAGATCTGCTTGTTCAAATCTTGGATTATCATCAGTGACAATTACTATGTCGGCTATGGTATTAGCTATCTTACCCATGATTGGCCTTTTTTCAGTATCACGATCGCCGCCGCAACCAAATACTAAAACTAGTTTTTTTCCTGGAAGTTTCAATTTATTTAATTCTTGAAGACAATTTTCTAAAGCATCAGGTTTATGAGCGTAATCTACGAATATATTGTAAATAGTAGATTCTATTTTTTGTAGTCTTCCTTCTACTGCTGTTAATTTTGGTAGAATAGTAAATATTTTTTCTAAGTTAGCTATATTTTCTTTAGCAATGACTTTAGCAACTAATAGAGCAGCTATCAATAAATTAGTAGCTTGATAAGAACCAATTATTGGACTAAAAATTTTATAGTTTTTATTTTGATAAGAAAACTCAATTCTTTGTCCTTGTAAAGTTTGTTCAGTACCTATAATTTTTAAATCTGCCTGCTCGCCAACAGTAATTATTTTGATATCTTGCTCTGTTAAAAATTTTAAAATATCAACTGAATTTTTACTATCCTTATTAACAATTGCTGTGCCATCACTTATTAAGTGATCGCTAAATAATTTGAGTTTAGAATGCAAATAATCATCCCAAGTTTTGTGGTAATCTAGATGATCATGCCCAAAACTTATGAAAGCTGCTACTTCAGCTTTTATATTGCCAAGCCTATTTTGTTTTATGCCATGACTTGAAGCTTCTAAAACTGCATACTCTACATCATTATTCGCTAATTTATTTAAAGTCTTGCTTAGAGTTATAATATCAGGAGTAGTTAATGAATTAAATTCTTCATTATTAAATTCTTGTTGTAAATCTTTATCATTACATTTAACTCCCAACGTACCAATACTCGCTGAATTATAACCTAATATTTGTAGTAGTTGCTGACAATATGAAGCTACAGAAGATTTACCGCTAGTGCCAGTAACTGCAATTATATGCTGAGGAATGTTAGGATAAATTATATTAGCAGCTTCTATGAATGTTTGCGTAATATCCTTAGTGTAATATATACTCCCTTGCAGTTGCTGAGCATCACCTTTTGTGATGACAAGATTAGCTCCTACGCGCCTAGCGTCATCAATATATTTTTGGCCATTATTGTTACATCCATCCACAGCAAAAAAAACATCACCTTTTTTCACTTTACGAGAATCCAAACAGATATCATGTATATTATATTCTTTAAATAATTCAGCTAAATTATATTTGCTCATCAACTTTATAATTTACGTTGATTATTTCTTTAACTTCTTCATTCTCTTCATCTACTGGTTTTAGGCCATATAAAGAAATCATCCGTTCAAATACCCTACCAACAGCGGGAGCTGCCGTCCAGCCAGCCGTTGCAAAGCCAAATGATTCTTTTGTGCCTTTCGGATCATCGAACATTATATAAGTAACATATTTAGGATCAGAAGCTGGCATTACACCAAAAAAAGATGATACCCTTCTATTTTTAACATATTTTCCATTAACTAATTTTTCAGCTGTTCCTGTTTTACCACCCACTAAATATCCCGGTACTTCAGCTTTTCTACCAGTTCCCCTTTGCACTACCAATCTTAATAATTTACGCATTTCTTTAGAAGTATTTTCATTGAAAACTTTAGTACCAATAACTGACTTGTTTTTTTTATGTTTCATTAAAGTTAAAGGATATTTGTAACCACCATTGATAGTTGGAATCATAGCTTGGATAAAGTGTAGTGGCGTAATCGATAATGCATAGCCATAAGACATGGTAACGGTAGTTAAATCATTCCATCTGCTATCAGAAGGGAATAAAGGACTGCCCCGCTCTGGCAACTCTATCTGCAATTGATCAAGCAAACCCAAAGCTTTTAGATATTTTTTTAAATTATCTTTTCCTACTTCTAACATGATTTGACTTACGCCAATATTAGACGAATGTAAAAATATTTCTGGCACGGTATGAAAACCTTTCATTGGATGGTAGTCCCTCAATTGAAATTTACCAACTTTCATATAAGTGATGTCATATGCATCCTGCATAGTAGTTGCATTAGTATCGAAGCCTATAGCCATAGTCAGACCTTTAAATACTGAACCTGATTCATACGCTCCTTGACTGGTCATATTGAATAATTGTTCGGGCGTGGCAAGTTGCGGATTATGCGGATCAAAATCTGGCCTACTTACTATTGCTAAGATCTCACCATTATTTGGATCAGCAATAATCCCTAATGCTCCTTTAGCATTAAAATTTTGCATAACCCGATCAATCTCTTCTCCCAGAATAGTTTGTAGCCTCACATCTATTGATAATTCTAAAGAATTTTCCTGATCTGCTTTATTTAATGGATTGACCTTAGTACTAAGAAAATCATTATGGCTTTTTTCGAGTCCTGCAAGTCCTACTAAATCTCTACCAACATAACCTAGTATATGCGACAAAAGATTACCGAATGGATAAACTCTCTTTTGTTCTTTTTCAAAGTCAAAACCTGGCAATCCCAGGTCAAATATTTCAACTTGTTCTTTTGGCGTTAAATCTCTTTTAATCCAAACAAAGTTTTTATTACTTTTAAGCTCAGCTCTTATTTTTTCTCTATCAAAATTTGGGATGACAGAAGCCAGGCGGTTGATTGATTCATCAGCATTGACAACTTTTTTTGGAATGGCAAATAGTGAAAATGATGGGAGATTTACTGCTAACAATTTGCCATTACGATCAATGACTTCTTTTCTAAAATTATTATTTTTAATAAAGCTACGTGGTGCTTTACTATCATGCATAGCTACCGAGACTAATCTATAACCTAAACCTAAAAAGCAGCAACTAAAACACAGTGAGAGTAATATTAATCTGGTTCTAATAACATTGTCATTCAAATCCCACAAAAATAGATTAGCAGAATTATTTAAAGGCTTGAAATTACTCGACCAAAATTTAATTCTGCTATAAAAAGTTTTTATATTAAATGACATCTTACAAATTTATTTTTTTGAAACATTTTGTATGTATCTGTTAGTCATCCTTTTGTATCGCCATTTT
>JAKONF010000042.1 GCA_022702085.1 Rickettsiaceae bacterium
GCATGATATTCTAATTTATCTTTTTTAAGCTCAGTTGTTATTGACATTGAAAACTCATTAACAATAATAATTAATAAAATTTGGTACGGGTAGAGGGACTTGAACCCCCATGCTTTGCAGCGTTAGAACCTAAATCTAACATGTCTACCAGTTCCAACATACCCGCTTGATTATTATAAATATACACAAAACTTAAATAATTCAAGTATAGCGTATTTTTATAAAATAAATTTTTGCTTTTAAAGCAAGAATTTATTCAAGCAATTATAATACACATCATATAATTGTTGTAAATCATTTATTTTCGTATGTTCATCTAGTTTATGAGCAGTTTCATTCAATAGACCAAATTCGACCACTGAGCAATAATCTTTAATAAATCTGGCATCAGAAGTACCGCCACTTGTAGAGTATTTACTCTTTACCAAACAAATATCATTAACTAATTGCGCGAATTGCGCTATATAGCCAATGGGTTTTTGTATAAAGCATTTTGCAGATGAATTGCTTATAAGTTCATAATCTGCAGTATATTTATTTATAATAATGTTGATTAATGCAATTAATTGTTTTTCGTCATGCAAATCGTTGAATCTGATGTTAAATTTAGCACTGATCTGACCTGGAATTATATTAGTAACCTCATTACCTACATCTATGCTGGTTATTTCCAAATTAGAGCTCTGAAAAAATTCACTTCCTTCATCAAAATAATGTAGATTAAGTTCATTTAAAATATTGACCAATATAGGAATGGGATTAATCGCCATGTCAGGATAAGCTACATGTCCTTGCACGCCTCTTACCTTGAGAATAAAATTTATACTACCTCTACGGCCGATTTTAATAGTATCGCCAATTATATGTTCACAAGTTGGTTCACCTAGAATAACGAAATCAATTGGCTCATTTTTTTCTTTCAGGTAATTTAACATCTGTTTGGTGCCATGCTCTGCTTTACCTTCTTCATCCGAGGTAATTAAAAATGAGATGCTGCCATTAAGCTCTGAGTTTTGCTTGAGGTAATTCAAAGTGGAAGCTAACATACAAGCAATAGCGCCTTTCATATCAACTACGCCTCTACCAAAAACTTTATGATCTACAGTTGTAGCTTTGAAAGGATCACTCTGCCAAAGAGCTATATCTCCAGGTGGCACCACGTCAATATGACCAGCAAAACAGATATTGGGCTCTGCTTTACCATATCGCGCATAAAGGTTAGTTACTTGATAATTTGCATCACTAAATTTTTGAATATCGATATCGAAGCCATGAGTTTGCAATAGCTGTGCAATATATTCAATAGCTCCAGCACTATGAGGAGTAATAGAGGGAAAAGAAATTAGATCACTAAGTATCTTTAAAAAATCATGCATATTTATAAACTATAAAATCGTTTAATTACTTGCCTCTAGCAGATTTGTTTTATTATTCGAACAATTTTTTGATAAGTGCTCAAAAGTTCTTTTGCTGTTATGCAATAAGGTGGCAATAAATAAACAGTTTTACCCAGAGGCCTGATTAGTAACCCTGCTGCCAAAAAGAGTGATTTAAGTTGATGATTTAGATCTGATCTATCGCTTTTAACATCAAAAGCGAGGATAGTACCTAATACTCTGATATGTGTTATATTATGACATAACTCTTTTAGGTGCTGCGCACCTTCTAAATGAGCTTGATTAATATTTTTAATTGCTTTCTGAGTTGATTGTCTTTGGAGCAATTTGAAAGATGCAATAGCTGCGCTACATGCCAAAGGATTAGCAGTGTAAGAATGACCATGCGCAAAGGCATGCTTCCATTCATCACTTAAAAACTTTTTATAAATCTCATCTGTAGTTACAGTAAGAGCTAATGGTAAAAAGCCGCCAGTTAGTCCTTTAGCTAAACATATAAAATCAGGGATAATCTCTAAGTAATCCATAGCAAAATAATGTCCAGTTCTACCAAAACCAGTCATTACTTCATCAAAAATTACTAAAATACCATGCTCACGAACTTTTTCAATCAATGTTTGCAAAAATGCTGGTCTACAAATACGCATACCGCTGGCACCCTGTATTAAGGGCTCGACGATTAAAGCTGCAATCTTATTACCATGTGTATTTAGGTAATCATCTAAACAAGCCAGAGCCACTATTTCCTTGGCTTCGACCATATCATCGTCTTCCCAAGTTTCTGGATAAGGCAAGGTGAGAACATCAAATAATAATTTATTAAAAGCTTGATGGAATCCTGATTTTTTACCGACTGACATTGCCCCAAACGTATCACCATGATAACCGCCTTCAAAGCTCAGGAATATTGTTTTATCCAGCTTGCCACAATTTTGCCAATATTGATAAGCCATTTTGAGTGCCACTTCAACGCTACTTGAGCCATTATCTGAAAAGAAAAAACGCTTAAGGTTATTAGGCAATATTTGTTGTAAGTTCTCGCATAGCTCAACTGCCGGAGTATGAGTAAAACCAGCAAAAATAACGTGTTCTAACTTTTTAGCTTGATTATAAATTGCCTTGGCAATTTTAGGATGAGCATGACCATGAAGATTCACCCACCAACTAGAGATTAAATCTAGGTATGGTTTATTTTGCTCATCATATAAATAAGATCCTTTAGCATATTTGATTGCAATAACATCGCTTGCTGTTTTTTCCTGCGTGAAAGGGTGCCAGATGATTTGCTGATCACGTTTCGAGAATGAGTTCATAATTTAAACAATTTTTTCAATGAAGATGATAATTCTATAGATGCTATATTCTCTTTGTTTATGTTTTTGAGATGAGGCATTTGCATAAGCACTTTAGTTTTACCATAATACTCAATAGCCTCAGCATTATCTTGATTTGGCTTACCAGAAACTATCACTCCTAAAATTTTAATACCACGTAAATTGAGTGCCTGAATGGTTAGGAGGCTGTGATTGATAGTTCCAAGGCGAGAGCTGGCTACTAAAATAACTGGTAAAGATAGCATTTCAATCAAATCGATCATCAATTTATTTTTATT
>JAKONF010000036.1 GCA_022702085.1 Rickettsiaceae bacterium
CTGCTGGTAGTTCAATCTCACCGGTAATGTCGGTAGTTCTAAAATAAAATTGTGGACGATAATTGCGGAAAAATGGGGTATGACGACCACCTTCTTTTTTATCTAAAATATAAACTTCAGCTTCAAATTCTGAATGTGGAGTTATACTTCCAGGTTTAGCTAAAACTTGACCTCTAGTGACGTCTTCTCTTTTTGTACCACGTAATAATAAACCGACATTATCACCCGCTTGACCTTGATCAAGAAGTTTTTTAAACATCTCGACGCCAGTAACAATAGTTTTTTGAGTGGCAGCTAGGCCAACAATTTCGATTTCTTCGCCAACTTTAATTACGCCTTGTTCAACTCTACCTGTTACCACAGTACCACGTCCAGATATAGAAAACACATCTTCAACTGGCATTAAGAAAGGTTTGTCAATCTCTCTAGCAGGCTGAGGAATGAATGTATCAACAGCGTCCATCAATTCATGAATAGCTTTTTTAGCTTCAGCATCACCATTCAATACTTTTGCAGCTGCTCCTCTAACGATAGGAGTAGTATCACCTGGGAATCCATATTTATCTAATAATTCTCTAACTTCCATTTCAACTAATTCAACTAGCTCTGGATCATCCACTAAATCTATTTTGTTCAAAAAGACAACTACAGCAGGAACACCAATCTGCCTTGCTAGTAATATATGTTCAGAGGTTTGAGGCATTACTCCGTCTGGGGCAGATACAACCAAAATTGCTCCATCCATTTGAGCAGCACCAGTAATCATATTTTTTACATAATCGGCGTGACCTGGGCAATCAACGTGAGCATAGTGACGTTTTTCTGTCTGATACTCAACGTGAGCTGTTGAAATAGTAATACCCCTTTCTCTTTCTTCAGGAGCCTTATCAATTTCATCATATTTAGTAGCTGTAGCACCACCTTTTTCTGCAAGCACCATAGTAATTGCTGCTGTCAATGAAGTTTTACCATGATCAACGTGACCAATAGTTCCTATGTTGCAATGTGGCTTGTCTCTGACAAACTTTTCTTTTCCCATATATTCATTCTCCTTAAAAACTTAAATGATTCTCAAATTAAAATAGAATTTTCAAAATAAACTAATTTATACAAAACAAAATAAAAAACCTTTCTACAAAATCTCAAATCACTAAATTACTTTAATGATTGGAGCGGGCGATGGGAATCGAACCCACGTGGCCAGCTTGGAAGGCTGGAGCTTTACCATTAAGCTACGCCCGCGTTTTCAACCCTTACCAGACAATATATGGTGGAGGGAGAAGGATTTGAACCTTCGAACGCTTACGCGGGCAGATTTACAGTCTGCTGCCATTGACCACTCGGCCACCCCTCCAAAGAATTGCAATGTAAAATAAACTAACTCACATTAAAGTGCAACAAAAATTAGTATTAAAATAGCAATAAATCCTGACTATTTCTAGCTTACAGCTGATACTTGAAATGTTTGGTTGTAAGTTTTTATAATAAATAGTAATTTCTGTCAAGGACAAATTCATAAAGCAGAAATTATAGCATGAAAAAAAATAATCAAAAAAATGATAAAAGATTTTATTACATGTATGGTAAGCACGCAGTTATTGCGGCTCTTAACAATCCCAAACGTTTGGTTGAAAATGTCTTTTGCAGTAAAGATCACTTGATGGAATTTAATGTCATAAACAAATTCAAATACGAAATAGTAAACAATGAATTTTTAAATAAACTTTTGGGCTTAGGACATATTCATCAAGGAATAGTGGCTAAAGTCAAGGAGATATTTTTGAATAATGTGCATGACTTAGACTTAAGTGATAATGAGTATAAAATAGCAATTTTAGATCAAATTACTGATCCTCAAAATATAGGATCGATTATTCGTAGCGCCGCTGCTTTTAATATCAATGCTATTATAATGGCACATGATCACTCCCCTGAAGAATGTGGATCGATGGCTAAAGCTGCTTCGGGAACATTGGAAATAGTTAAAATGATTAGAGTAATAAATATTAAACAAACCATAGAATTTTTAAAAAAAGAAGGATTTTGGATAATTGGCCTTGCAGGTCAAGCCAATCAACAATTAAACAAGAAATTGTTATCAGGCCGCATTGCTATTGCTTTGGGCTCTGAGGACAAGGGACTTCGTAGATTAACTCAAGAATCTTGCGATTATCTAGTAAAAATCCCTATGGCTAATAATGTTGAAAGTTTAAATGTTGCAAACGCAGCTACTATAGTTTTTAGCCTCTCTTATCAATCATAAAATCAACAGTAAACAATGAAAATGAAAACTCAATCTAGATTAATTTTTTGGTCAGGAATGATTGGTAATACCTTAGACCATTACGATATTGCCCTTTATGTATTTCTGATTCCTGTTACAGCACCAATATTTTTTCCAAATATTGACCCTGTTATCTCTTTGATTTGTGCTTTTGCTATGAAATCTACTTCAATAATTTCTAAGCCTATAGGTGCTCTTCTTTTTGGTAAATTAGCTTTTAAATACTCTACTAAAAATTTGTTATCCATCACTTTAGCAGGAGTTGGTATTGGTACATTTTGTGTAGGCCTAATTCCAGGCTATCAACAAATTGGCGTAATGGCTCCAATCTTACTTATTTTAGTTAGGACAGTACAAGGAATTTTTGCTGCTGGAGAATATACTATTGCTACAGTTTTTGTTATGGATCAAATAAAAGACAAAACCAAAATTGGTAGAAGTAGCACTGTTCTGTTATTCTCAACAATGTGTGGTTCACTACTTGCAAGTTGTGCTGCTACCTTAGTTAGTAAATCTTCACATCCAGAAATCTATTGGCGTTATGCTTTTTTAGCAGGGCTAGCTACAACTATTCCAGGAATTATTCTAAGAATGATGATAAAATATCCTGATCAGCAAATTACTTCTGCTCCACTAAAAACTAAATCAACTTTAAAATTAGTTATTGAACACAGAGATAGAATTTTCAAAATAATTATTATTACTAGTTTCTCATGGATTACATATTTAGTTCCTTTTATATTTCTTAATAGTTTCGTTCCATTGATTTCATTAAACAAAGTTGAAGATCTACTATTACATACTACTATATTGTTGGTAATCAACAATGCTATGATACCAATCATTATGACTTTTATCGATAAATTAAACATCATCAAATGGATGGCCATCATGTCTGGTCTCTTTTGTATTTCTATCATCCCTATTTTCCTCAGTCTGCCATATTTGAGTATTATAGGCATTGATATTGTCAAGCTATGGATTATCATTCTTGGGGTTTGCTTCTCTTCAACCTTTAGTGCATTAATTTTTAAAATGAGTAAAGGTCCTGAGAAATACATAATTACTGGTTTTGGTTATTCACTTGGTTCAGAGATATTAGGAAGAAATGCTTCAGTTTTTTGCTTAGGTCTCTGGCATATTTCCAAAAGCTTACTAGCGCCAGCACTTTATTTAATGATAATCTCTTTTCTAACAACTTATATTCTGATTAAAGAGTATAAGAACAATTCTTTAACTACATCAAATATTTAAATGTATCACCCAGAGTAAGCTTTACCAAGTACTATTGGCGCAAAAATTATATCTACTCATAGAACTAGGCTTGGAGGATATATTTCTCATATTTTGATGAGTAATAACAAAGAAGCTTATGTAAAAATTGGCACGAGCTTTGAGAAATTCAATATAAATAGAAATGTTTTTAAAGTATGGTCAGAATTTTATAACAATACTATTTGATTAAAGAAGTATAATACAAAAGCAACTATTGATAAAATTTTCTCACCACACATGAGCTATAAATTATCTTTTTGTTTATTTTAGTTCGTAAGTTGATACATACTAGATAGCATATTGCTATAATCATAATTTAAATGCTTAAACTATCTGACATTACAGAAAAACTAAAATCATTGAGAGGTGGTAAAGAAAATGCTATAGCTGAAGCAAATAATACCACTAGTGTTAAAAATCAAAAGATCAATATCACTTCACGTAATTGGTATGAAGAGAGATATGATAAGCTAACAGTCCAAAGAAATTTATTATTTTTATTACTATTAATTTTTTTAGCTTTATCGATTACAGCTTTAATTACCGTAGCAATCATTTTGAATTCTAGAGAATTTTCTCCTTTTGTTATCCAAATTGATGAAAGTACAGGCATTGCTAAAGTGGTAAATCCTGTATCATCAGAAGTGCTAGATGGTAATGATGCACTAGCGCGATATTTTATAAAAAGGTACGTAATTGCTCGTGAGACTTATAATCCGGTAGATTTTGACACTGAAGCTAGAAAGACTATTAGGTTACTGTCTACTAATTCACTTTATTGGAATTATATTGGTTATATTAAGAATAGAGAGATAGATCCAACCCTTACTTATGGTCAGAAAAATACAACTTTTTTATTGGTAAAATCTTGGTCTAAACTCGATAAGAAAAAATACATGCTCAGATTTTCAATCAATGAGACAGCTGGTGATAAAAGAACATTTAATAAACTAGCAGTGATTGACTTTGATTATTTACCAATGGAACTTACTGAAGCTGAGAGAGATATTAATCCAGTTGGATTTCAAGTAAAAGGATATAGAGCAGATGAAGATAATAGTTAAATTTTTTTTGATAATTTCAGTTTTGCTAAGCGTTAGCATTTTCGCAATGGATGAAGATTATCCAATAACTACTGATAACAGAATTAAAACTTATATCTATAGTCCAAATGAGGTTTTTCTACTTGTATTACATTATGGATTTCAATCAAGTATAGAATTTGGCAAAAATGAGGAAATTCAAAATATAAATTTGGGTGATTCATATGCTTGGAAAATTAGTCCACTTGGTAATAGATTATTCATTAAACCAATGGAGAAAAATATTCGTACTAATATGACGATCATAACTAATAAAAATACTTATCAATTTGATATTGTAGCTAAAGAATTAGAGGATGGTGAAGAAAAAGATTTAGTTTATGTAGTTAGATTTGTCTACCCAAAAAGTCATTCCAATAAGAGAATTAGATCTTAGAAATATAAATAGGTGAAGAGATAGATATATGAGTAAACAAGATAATTCAGATCTTTCACCAAACAACTCAGAAAATGAATTACCAGAAGTTCAACAAGAATTATCTAAAGTAGCAACTAATCCTAAACAAAGCATTGCAATATTATTGGCTATTTGCGGTGTTTTTGGCTATTTGTTTTTCAATTTTTTTATTAGTAATAAAGGTCCATCTCAAGAAGTAAAAGTAGCAACACCTACAGAAGTTACAAAACCTACGCAAACCGTAGTGAGCGAAGTACCATCTATTCCGCAGTTACCAGAACCACCAAAACTGGTAGATCCAGTACTACCATCTCCTGAATCTGACAACAAGCAAGTTGATATTCCACCACCCTCTAATAATTTACCCTTACCTACTAATGATACCTCACCTTTGCCAAATCCAGCTTCAATTAACTCACCTTTGCCATCTACTATAGTTGATAATGAAAATGCTAAAAAACGTAAAGAAGCCAAAAGAAAATCCTCGATTATATTAATCGCTGGCAGTCCACCGAAAAAAACTCTTGAACAAGAGGAACAAGAGGCGGATTTTAAAGAACGCGGGAGTATGGAATTGGTGTTAGGTAGAGGTAAGATTATTGATGGCGTTTTGGAAACTGCTATTAATAGTGATCTGCCTAGTGAAATTAGAGCAGTTATCTCAAGAGATATTTATTCTGAAAGTGGTAAAATAATATTAATACCAAAAGGTTCTAGGGTTTTCGGTGTATTTACAGTTTCTACAACTGACGCTTATGGCAGAGTAAATATTGCTTGGAACAGAATTGATCTAGCTAGTGGTTATACTGTAAATCTTCAAGGCGCCGGAGTTGATGCTCTAGGTAGAAAAGGTGACCAAGGTAGAGTAGACAATAAGATCAAAGAGCGTATGTTCAATGCAGTTCTAATGTCTGCTTTTAATATCGCTGTAGCTAAAACCATAGATAAAATAATAACACCAATAACTACTACAGATACTGCTACAGCAAATACTGCAGCCGCTGGTCAGCTCAATACCATAGCACTTGGTATTTTTAATGATAAAACCACTAATGCAGCAACCAAGATTCCTCTGATTTGTACGCAAATACAAGCAGCTATTCCGGATAAGACTTCAAGCGCTTACACTAATTTTGTTACAGCTTGTACAAGTCTTAATACAACTACTGGTTCTACGCCTGATCAAAATCTAACTTCGCTTATGTCAAGTGTTAATGCTGCAGCCACTGCTATGCTTACCAATACTGCAGCCTCTAC
>JAKONF010000060.1 GCA_022702085.1 Rickettsiaceae bacterium
AATAACATTAGAAAACCTGGTGGAAGCGATAACAATAATAAACTACCAATAGGTACTCAAATTGGTGCTGGTAGCAAAATATTAGGTACCTCGCGTGATTTGAGGCAAGGTGATGTTATCACTACAAATATGCCTTTTGATGTCATGATTAAAGGATTGGGTTACTTTGCTATCGGTCTACCAAATGGTACAAGGGCTTTTACGCGTGCAGGGCAATTTCAAATCGATCCAGATACAAGGCGCTTAGTTACAGCCAAAGGTCTGCCATTAGACGCAAACGGTGATTTAATAATTCCAGATGACCTAGATATAACCAAAATAACTATCAGCGACAGCGGAACTGTTACAGGCGTAGATAATCAAGGTAATGAAGTTGATGTTGGTCAGTTGACCTTATTCAATTTTGCCAATGAAAATGGTTTAGAAGCTATAGGAGATAATCTTTTAATAAGTGCGGAAGCTTCTGGTGATGAGATTGAGGTAGCAGATTTAACTGCTAAGTTTTTGCAAGGTAGTTATGAAGGTTCAAATGTTGAAGCTGTTACAGAGCTTACAGATTTGATCGCTGCTCAAAGGGCTTACGAATTAAACTCAAAAGTAGTTAAAACTGCTGATCAGATGGCTGAAACTATTGTAAATTCAACTAATTAGTAAGTTTAATAAAGATGAAGTTAATTAAATTATTAATTTGTTTTGTAGCTTTTGTTTCTAGCGTTTACGCAATTCAGGATGAATTTGAGCGCACTATAGAAGACCTTATACAAGAAAAAATAGCAGATAATAGCATCATTATTGATTTAATTTATGATTCTCATGATAAGATAGACAAAATAAAAAATAAACAACCTGATATCAGTAATGTTACATTACTCAATTTAGATCCTAAATATTCAGTATTTAGAGTTAGAATTGACTATAATAATGGTGTATCTGATGAATTGGCTGGTAAATACAACTCTTCTATAGAAATTTCGGTACCATCAAGATTTATAAAAGCTGGAGAAGTGATATTAGCAAGTGACGTTGTAAAAGTTAAAACAAAACTTAGCAGAATTAAAGATAATTTTGTTGTTGCAGATGAAAATATAATAGGTATGCAAGCCAAAAAACATTTATCTCCAGGAATGATAATTAAAAGTGGTGAGCTTGTCAAACCAGCTATAATCAAGATCAATGATCCAGTTAATATCATCTATCAGAGCAACAATATAAAACTAAAAACTAGTGGCATTGCGTTAAGTAGTGGCGCTATTGGTGACAACATAAAAGTTAAAAATGAAGATTCAGGTACCACTGTACTTGGCCAAATTATCAATAAAAATACTATTCAAGTGAGTGGAGAATAATGAAAAAATTACTGATCTTATTATCCTTTCTATTGTTAACAAGTTGTAGTGACACCGTTGAAAGATTCAAAAGAATAGGTAGGGCTCCAACGTTAGCTCAAGTCGAACTACCTCCAACTGTTGAAGAAGAACAGGAGACCAACGATAAGCTTCGCCGTGAGAGCCACCGGATGCATGTTAAAAAAACTAATTCATTGTGGCAACCAGGATCAACAACTTTTTTTAGAGACAATAGAGCTTGGAGAGTTGGCGATATTGTAAAAGTGAAAGTTGATATTAAAGATAGCGCTAAACTTGATAATAGCACTCAACAAAAAAGAACAGGTAGTGATTCGCTAGGTGTACCGGTGTTCTTTGGTAAGCAAAAAGTAATCTCTTCTATAGTATCGAAGAATAATCCGCCAGGTAATTTGATTGGTACGAATAGTGCAAGAAATCATAATGGTACAGGGGGCATTTCTAGAAATGAAGTTATAGCAGCGCAGATTGCCACTATTGTAAAAAAAGTATTACCGAACGGTAATTTAGTAATTCAAGGTCATCAAGAAGTCCGCGTTAATCATGAACTCAGAGAGATTAAAGTAGCAGGCATAATTAGACCTAAAGATATTAGCGCAGATAATTCAATTGGTTCTGATCAAATGGCTGAGGCTCGCATTTCTTATGGCGGTAAAGGCATCGTCAGTGATATGCAACAACCTAGATATGGATCACAAATTATTGATATAATATCACCATTCTGATTTTAGGTTAAAATGCCAATACCTGTTTAATTATTGGCATTTTTATCTAATCAACGAATTTCTCAATATAAAATTAACTGATAAATGATAGAATGCACTCGTAGAATAGAATTTGATGCTGGTCACAGAGTAGTAGGGCACGACAAAAAATGTCAATATTTACATGGTCATCGTTATGCGCTTGAAGTAACTATTGCTAGTGATGAATTGGATGATTTAGGCATGGTTATTGATTTTGGCCTACTAAAAACTACTATAAAAGAATGGATAGATGAAAATTTTGATCATACTCTAATATTGCATAAAAGTGATACAGAATTGGGCGCGCAAATAGAAAGTTGGACAGGACAAAAAATTTATTATATGGAATCTAATCCAACAGCTGAAAATATTGCTCTACACTTGAAAAATGATATCATGCCAACTTTACTTGGTGATCCAATCTATAAAATTGCTAAGTTAAAACTATATGAAACTCCGAATTGTTATGTAGAAGTAAAATGAAAAATGAATATTGCCTTATATTGACTACAACTGATAATCATGATATAGCAGAAAAAATTGCTTTTGTTTTAGTTGAAAATGATTTAGCCAAATGCACGCAAATTGATCAAGTAAAAAGTTATTGTAAATGGGAAGGTAAGTCAATTTGTGATAACGAATACCGAATAATGATCAAGGCTAATGCTAAACAATATAGTGCAATTGAAAATGAAATCTTAAAAAATCATAATTATAAATTACCACAAATTATTAAATTAGAAATTAAAGATGGATTCCCTGCTTATCTAGAATGGTTAAATCAAAAATAATCATTACTAAAATTAATATCACTTAAGAGCCACAAATGAATTTATGGAAAAAAGTAACTTTAGGATTAATATTGGGCATAGCCTTTGGCATGTATTTTCCCAATTACGTAGAGTTTCTTAAGCCGATAGGCGTTGTATTTTTAAGATTAATCAAAATGGTAATTGCTCCTTTGATATTCTTTAGCTTGGTATCGGGTATTACTAGCATGAGTGATCCTAGTTCTCTTGGTAGAGTAGGTACTAAAGCAGTATGCGCTTACTTATGTACGACATTTTTTGCTGTGATCTTTGGCCTTATAATTGCAATAGTGTTGGCTCCTGGTAAAGGAGTGCAAATAGATTTAAACTTACTAAAATCTGAGGTTAGCCCTAGTAATTTTAGTTTTACAGAATTTTTTGTTAATCTAGTACCCAGCAATATTATCGGAGCTTTTGCTGCAGATTATATGCTTCAAATAGTTTTTTTAGCGATTTTCACAGGTTATACTATCAATAAAATGGGTTCTGAAACAGAGCAGGTGAAAAACTTAATTCATGTGCTATCGAAAATAAAATTAAAAATGATTTCGCTTATTATACAATTATCGCCATATAGTGCTTTTGCTTTAACTGCTTGGGTAGTTGGTAATCAAGGAATTGAGGTAATTATCAGCTTATCTAAATTAGTAGGTGCAATTATTGTTGCCATGCTTTGTCAATATATAATTTTTGGCATTATGATCTATGTTTTTGCTAAGGTCTCACCATTGCCATTTTATAAAAAAAGTCTAGAATACCAATTATTGGCTTTTTCTACCTCAAGCAGCAAAGCAACTCTACCAACTACTATGGAAGTATGCCGCGATAAATTAGGTATTTCAAATTCAAGTACCTCATTTGTTTTGCCGCTTGGAGCATCTATTAACATGGATGGATTTGCCATAAGGTTGGGCTTAACTGCTATATTTTTTGCTCAAATTATGGGAATTACTCTTCAGCAATATGATTATTTAATTATTATACTAACAGCAACTATAGGCTCAGTAGGCGGTGCTGGCATTCCTGGTGCTTATTTATTTATGTTACCTATGGTACTTACTTCAGTAAATATTCCTATTGAAGGAGTAGCAATATTAGCTGGTATAGATCGTATACTTGATATGATTAGTACCACTATAAATATTACTGGTGATGCAACAATTACTTTGATTATAGATAGTAGTGAAGGTAAATTAGATAAAGAAAAATATTTTAGTTAGATAATATGCAAAGAATTTTATATTTTTTGGTTTTTTTAATCAGCCTTTCATTAAATAACTTAGTTTTTGCAGAAACTACAAATACCAAAAAAATTATTAGAATTGGTACTGGTAATATCTTGCAAGGGTATTATCCTATAGGAATAAAATTATGTAAATTCATTCAAAGTGCAAATCCTGAAGTAGGATGTGACGCGATTCCAACAAGAGGTTCAGTTGATAATTTAGATCTTTTAAAACAAGGGAAGCTTGATTTCGCCTTAATTCAATCAGATGTTGGCTATGAAGCATATCATGGAATAGGTTTTTATGAAGGTAAATCACCTTTTGAAGAATTATTGCAAATATTCTCTTTCCATGATGAAGTATTTACAATTATAGTAAAAGATGAAGATAAAATTAAAGTTTTTAGTGATATTGAAGGTAAAAAAATTGTTGATGGTAATGAAGGCTCAGGTAGTTCAATTACCTATAATAATTTAAAAAAATATTACAAATTCATAAATGAACCAATTGATATTGAAATAAATAAAGAAGAATATGCCTATAAATTTTGTTATGGAGAGATCGATGCCATTATAATGATGACAGGTCATCCTAATTCATTAACAAGTCATATTGCCCATAATTGTGAAGTCGATTTTGTATCAATTGAACAAGAAAAAATTGACAGTTTTATTAAAGATAATACTGCTTTTAAACAAGTGAAATTAAGTAAAGGGCTTTATTCAGGCATTACAGAAGATCAGAATACAGTTGCTTCTTCAGCAATTTTAGTTACTACCAATAAAATTGATAGAAACTTGCTTGGTAATTTTATTAAACATTTTCATAAAAACTTTTTAGAGTTTAAAAGTTCCCAT
>JAKONF010000071.1 GCA_022702085.1 Rickettsiaceae bacterium
TGGCATTGATTTAGTCAATAAGCAATTTATAACAGCTGGTGGACAAAAATTTAATACCTCAAATCTACTCAATATTAGTAGCAATAGTATCATCGATAATTCATTGATAACTCAAAGTGGCTATTATATAGGTAAACAAGTTAGATTCGAAGAAAGTAGTTTCACTTACAATGGACTACCCATTGCTAGTAGGTTTGTAGTAGATGAACCCGAATCAGATAGAACATTAACCGAGATTACATTAAATATATTCAGAGGCCAAGATCTGGTAGTTTCAATTACTAAGAATGGTAATGATCTAATTGAGGCTACACCAAAATATGAGGATCTTGACGCAAAAAGCAAAATTGTCATTGATAATTTAAGTAGAACTTATGGCAATGCTGATCTTGGCTATACTGGTTTAGATAATTATCAAAAATCTGCTATCGATAAGGTAATGATTAGCAAATTTAGGGAAGGATTATTATTCAAGGATGGTCAGGACCCTAACTCACAAGCAGTTAAAGATAAAAATTCGGGTAATGCTGTGTTTGAATGGGATGGAAAGTTAGATAATGGACATTACGCCAATATCGGTGAAGTATATAGAAGAGAATTTGCAATAAAATCTACTGCAAATGACGGTAGTAATGCCAAAATTAGAACAGAAAAAGCTCAATATTTGGGCATAGTAAAGCAGACCAAAGTCGAAAATGGTGAGATAAAATTAGTAATGAATGATGGAAAAATTATAGATTTAGCTGATGCAGAGCTAATTTCTAGTACTGGCATTATGTAAATTATTATTACCTACTTCTATATTTATTAGTTTGTTTGGATAAATTATTCAAGTCAGTATTATTTTGCTGATTTGAATATTCTTTATTGAGGTGAGATGACAAAGTATCTTTAAGATGATTTATGTTCTCAATTTTACTTTTGTTGTTTTCCAACTTGTTTTTAGTATCATTTTTATGTGACTCCTTTTGCGAGGAAATTTTAACAACTGATTGATCAATGAACAATTTACTCTTTACCGAATCTAATTTTTTTGTTTCTACTTTAATATTATAATCAGCTTTTATCAGCGCATGACCTAATATAACACCTAACTTAGGAGCAGTTTTGAGGTCTATTAGTAACGCAGGCACCAACAATAGAGGAGCTACAACGCCGCCAGAAAATACAGCAAAAGCTGCAATTGACAATGACCCAAAGATTAAGCCAAATTTGGCAGTGCTTTGCTTAAATTTATCAATTTTGGCAGCTAATGCGTTCTTCTTATTGATAAAATCATCAATATTTTGCTGCAGTTTTTTAGTTTGATTTGGCACTTGATTTGGAATCGCATTTTGCTGCGTGACGTTGAGTATGGCTAATTTAAAAGTTTTAGCATTTGATTTTATAAATTTAAAAACTTCATTAATTCCTAAATTTTTTAGCATCTTTATTATAGTAGATTTGATTTGTTTTAAATCATCTTGTTCATGTTCTGAAAAATGATTTATAACGATGAAGTCAGCTATCGTACCTATATTTTTATTTTGATTGGCGTCAAAATTCTGCAAATACTTATCGTTATCATAAGGAGAAATAGCAATAGTAAAAAGCAACATAACCACAGAAAAATTATCATCGTCAATAATTCTATCTTCTAAAAAATTTTGTAATTTTTGTGTAAGCACATTTAAATGCTCTGTAATATTTGTTGAAGCTTTCAGCCTTATATTATAATCCAAGGCTAAAAGTCGGGATAGATTAGTAATTATTTTGTCATTCAAATTCTGTGACAATTTTTGCGCAATGTGATTTAGAAAAAGTTGATAATCTGTTTTAGAAATCATGGTCATAAATTTACTTAATAGCAATTTCTCTTAAATGAAAAGTTAAATTAGCAAAAATCAGATCTGGCATTTTTAAAGAAGAAAGTTTTTTAATTACAAATGGATTTAATGAATCATATATTTCAGCTTGGGTAGAGATGAGTATACTATTACTAGGTAGCAAATTATATGCATCTTGAATGATTGCGAGATATGTTTGATAATTAGGAACTGAAAAACTTAAATTTAGCTCATAATTTTTTATTTTTACTTTACTATTACTGTTAGTTGACAAATTACTTCGATCAAAAAATTGATTGATAGATAAATTTATAGGTTCCGATAAATTATATTTACCAGCAAGATTGGTTAGATCAGCCATTAAATTATTACGATAATTACAACTATCTTCAATTGATTTATTTAGGATCTGTTCATATCTTTTAAAAGTATCTAGTATTTTATTATCTGAATCGATAATCGAATAAAGTTTAATTGCCGCTTCATTAAAAAATTTTTCAGCTAACCTATTTTGATGTTGAGCTAAAGATAGTTGATTTTTATTACTTATAACAAAGTATAATAAAGTGATCACAAAGAGTATGTAAAATACAAATTTAAAAAAAATAATATTTTTAAGATGAATGACGAATTTATCTAACACAAAATTAATTTTCTTTAATAGTGATAATTACATGAAAAAAACTGCTTTCACGTTCATTAATTGGTTCTAAAATTCTAATATAATTAAATTTAAATTTGGGAAATTTTGTTCGCAAGCGTTCTATGTGTTCTTCTACTAAATTTTTACCTATTAGATCATCTTTTTTAGGAAATTTTAATTCCATTTTAAATTCTATATTGGATGAAGAAACAATATTATTGGTGTTTAGAATAGAAAAACTGATTTTATTTAATTCTACATCTTTATCAAGGTTCTGCAGGAAATTGTCTAGTGAATCAAAAGGTAAAATAACAGGAATTTTTAAAAAACTCTCTAAACTATATAAATCAGCTAAATTTGTAATATCAGAAATATTAGGATAACGTTGTTTTAGATTAGTATATTCATTAGAAATTTCGTAATATTTAGTATTAAGTTCTAAGGTATTATTTTGATTCTGCCAAATATTAAGTTTTATATTTAATAATAATCCTATCAATAAAATTACTATAGCGATAAAAGGTTTGAATACTATACGATTAAGTAAATTTAACTGCGTAATTGATTTAATCGATTTATTCAAAGCCAAAAAACTTTTACTTTCAGCAAAAAGTTCAATAATTGCGTTATCCAAAAATTTGAAAGTTCTTTTATTAACCGGTATAATCAGGTCAGGAGGCGTTAGTATAATTACAGGGTGCTCATCAAAATTTGATTGCGATACCAATGTTTTAATACTATCTGTTAACAGGAAAATTAAGCAAACTTTGAGTTCGAAGCGAGTAATATAACTTTTAAAAGAAATCAAGTAATCGCTTATTTGTTGTTCTATCATTCCTTGAATATAAATTTCTGATTTATCAATTGGATATTCAGTGTTTTTAATAGCGATAATTTCATTTTTATGTTTGATAACAAATTTGATGCCACCCGAATCTGTTATACTTGAAAATATTTGCAGATATTCATTGAATTTAAGATTATTGGTTTTGAGTAAAATATGCTGAATTATTGATTGATATTCAAGATTTAAAAAATATATACCACCAAAATTTAAATTACTGCTAATCACCTGCTCAATAAGTGTAAAAGAAGGAGCAGAAGCTGGTAAAGTACAAATCATTGTATTCCAAACTTCACCGTTAACAGAAGAAATGTTATATACGTTATAAGCTGATATATCAGCTGGCGGAATATGACTGTTGATGAACTGCTCTGCTGGATTGAATTTCACTACAGATTGCAAGATGGGTATTAGTTCTCTTTTAACATTGCAATCATTATTGTCTAATAAAAA
Source organism: Rickettsiaceae bacterium (assembly GCA_022702085.1). Lineage (GTDB taxonomy): Bacteria > Pseudomonadota > Alphaproteobacteria > Rickettsiales > Rickettsiaceae > JAKONF01. Next base: position 3,767 of record JAKONF010000071.1, read on the forward strand.
AAAGATAGCGTAGTTTTTATATTTATTGAAATATTGTTGATATTTACTAAAGTTTTGTTGGTCAGAAAGTCCAATAAAATGCGTATCGATTATTTTATTGTTATCCAAAGCAGCTAGGGAAGTACCTTTAGCTCCTACAAGCACTATAATAGTTTTATGAATAAACAAGTTATAAAATAACTTGATTAAATAATATTGTTCTCTAGGCTTAAATTTAAACATTAAAGAAAAATTTTATTTCTTTAATTCTTGTATACGACATAATTAAT
>JAKONF010000041.1 GCA_022702085.1 Rickettsiaceae bacterium
GATATTGAACTACGTGACCAGCTTTGGCAATATATCAGAAAATTAAAAGAACAGGGCGTAACAATAATTATCACTACGCATTATCTAGCCGAAGCCCAAGAACTCTGCGATGAAATAGCCTTTATAAATCATGGCAAAATCATTAAGCAAGATTCAACGCAAAATTTACTAAATCTAGAGGTCAAGTATTTGGATGTAGAGTTTAGTCAATCAATAGACCAAAATTTAGAAAGTAAAATCTTAAATCATTTCAAAGCTACTAGCCACGCATTGATAATAACTCAGCCTAGTAAACTACGCCTAGAGCTAGGTAAGGATGAAAAATATAATGAGCTATTTGCTGAACTTCAATCACTAGGCGTACAAATCAAAAATATACAAATCTCGCAAACTGATCTTGAGGATGTATTTAAAAAAATCATTAACTAAAGCGATGTAAAATGAGAATTAAAAAAATATAATTTTTGATATAGGTGATTACTGGTCAATTGGAATTTAAAGTCCGTCGTTAGAAAAATTTTACCCAAGTCGAGATCTTAATGATTTTTTAGGCAGAGTTAATCCAATATTTCATCAATGAAGCATTGATAAAATGATAAAATAAACAAAAAAGTAGGTTATAAAAAGCCTCCAAGAAATTACCTATACATTATACATTTTCGGCAGAATCCATATCCATAAAATATAAAATTCGTTGAAAAATTGATGTATCATTATACTCCGATAGAAGGTAATCTGGAAATTATCACCAAATTAAAATGATAATAGTTCAATATATGTTTTCATGATTTATTTCAAAGATCTAGCAAATTCTGCAGAACTGGGAATATGCGAACCTGATGCGTAAATGTATGAGTACATAACTAAAAAAATATAATTTAATACCAAGTAAAACTATTTTTATAGATGATTTAGAGTAAAATATATCCGCCGCTCAAAATTTTGGTATAAATACTTTATTATTGACCACTCCGCAATCCTTAGAAGCTGAACTTTTAAGATTAGGCATTGATCTAGGCGCAGATTTATAAAATATAAAATTATCGCACTTTGTTATCAAATATTAGCTGTGCAACTAAGTTTTAACTATTACTTGAATATTAAATAAAGCATACATATATATAAAACATTGAAATATAATAACAAGAGATGACTTCATCTGATTTTGAGAATTTATCTAGCAAAATATTAATAGCAAGTCCTTTTGCTATGGCTGAGGGAATATTTTATCATGCTGTTATATATGTACTCACTCACTCCAAGGAAGGAGCTGCTGGTCTAATAATTAACCACTTAATCAATAAAATGCCTTATAAAAAATTATTCAAAGCTGCAAGTGAAATCAATCTATCCAATGAAGAAGATAAATTGACGCTGCCGGTTTATCTTGGCGGACCTGTAGAAGTTGAACGCGGCTTTTTCTTGCATTCTAGCGATTATGATAAAGATTTATTATTTAAGTTTCAAAATAACTTAGCGGTAAGTTCCAATAGTAATATTCTAAAGGACATAGCTCATGGTATTGGACCCAAGAATAGCTTATTTATCATTGGCTATACAAATTGGAAAGCAGGCCAACTCGAGCAAGAGATACAAAATAATTTATGGCTTACTGATGAATCTGACGAAGAATTGATTTTTTCAAATCCAGTAGAAAGCAAATGGCATCAGGCACTAGGAAATTTAGGTATAAACAATTTAAGCTTTGTTCCTGAACCTGGTAAATGTTGAATTAATTTAGCTAAGGAAATTTAAGATTATTTCATGATGCGAAAGAGCAAGTATCACTTCTATAGCAATCAAGAAAATAATAATGACCTCAAGTCTAGTTGAATGCTTATAATTAAGTTCTTGAGAGAGCATGGTATATAACTCATGGATCATATTAAGCCGATGATTCAAGATATTTTGCCTAATTTGGATATCTTGAAACTCGGCAGTCATTAAGTAGATTGGTTCGTAACTAGGCCGACGCCAAAAAAATTCTGGCGTATCTAAAATATCGCTATGAAGATTTATTGAATATCTTTCATTAAATAATATACCAATTTGCTTAGAAATTTGATTTTTAGATAGTGAAATGCTACCAGTTTGCGCTAACTCTTCTTGAATTGGTTCTGCTTTTTCAATAATGTTGCTAACAGAGTGTTCTAAAACATTTAATTTCACCGATTGAGCTAATGCATGAGATATAGAAAGCTTGATAAAAGTTGAATCCTCATTAAGGATCATCTCATTTTTTTCTTCATCAATAAATGTTTTAGGAATATCTTTATTATAAGTACAGTTGATAAAATCAGCAATAGGTTGCTTGATTTTTTTTATTTCAAAGTTACTAGCTTCCTTGATGATTTCACGTTCTTGCGTTTCATTAGCACCCCAAATAGCAATGCAACCGAAATGAAAATAAAAGATATCAATTTGGCCTTGCTGAGTTTGCTGCTCACGAAACTCTTTATGAACGTAAATCACATCATCAAAATGTTTAGGCTCATGACCTGTTTCTTTTAGATGATTTACTAAATCGCTAATGTTATATTCTGATGCAACGCAGTAAGAAGAACAGCGCATATTTTTAATAATAGATATTTATTTTATAATTAGCTATAGTATTTATAAATGTTTAATAAGTCAATTAAACTTAATCTAGAATAATCGAAAAAGTGATCGAAATTTTAAATAATAGAGTAATTATTGAAGTATCAGGTAAAGATGCTTTCAAATTGTTACAAAATTTAATAACTCAGAATTTATCAAATAAAAATTTGATCTATAGCTATATGCTGAATACTCAAGGAAAATATTTGTTTGATTTTTTTGTATATACTATAACTGAAAACCAATACTTAATTGATTTAACTAAAGAAGATGTGGTAGATTTTATCAATCGCTTGAAGTTATTCAAATTAAGGGCTGATGTTCAAATTTCTATTAACGATAAATATCATGTTATTTATTCTAATGATCCTCTAAATATAAACAATAATATTTACTCACGCGATCCTAGATTTGAAAAACTAGGTATAAGAAGCTTGGTACCCATAGATCAAAATTTAGCTGATTATCAAATCAGCCATAACTTATATCTAGATGATAAATACAAATATACTATTCCTGATGGCTGCATTGATCTTACAAAAGATAAATCTTTCCCTATAGAATATGGAGCAGAAGAATTAGCTGCAATTAGTTATGTTAAAGGATGTTATATGGGACAAGAAGTAATCTCAAGAACCAAATATCAAGGCGTGATAAGAAAAAAATTATTTAAACTAATTGCCGAAATTTCTTTAAGCAGCATAGACAAAGGGGCAGAAATAGTTAATAGAGAAAATGGTTCAGTCAAGCAAATAGGTATATTATGTTCTAGGCATAAAAATCAAGGCATAGCATTGATCAGAGAAGAATATAGTATGCATACTGCTTATATTAACAATATACCGCTAACTATAGAAACTCCTTCATGGAGAAAGGATGCATAAAAGATGAGATTACTGATAGTAGGCGAAATTAATAGTGATGTAAAATCCGCGATTGACATTGCCAAAGCAAAACAAATTAAAGTTATGATGGTTAATAATATCATTGAAGCGCTTGAGTTTGTTAGAGAAGGTAAGGGAGCTGACTTAATTTTAGTCGATGTTAAGTTTGATATCAAAACTTTAGTTGTATCTCTAGAAGCTGAACATATCTCCACGCCAGTAATCTCTTATGGAGTGCAGTGCTCACCCAAGGAAGCAGTCAGTTCAATTAATGCTGGAGCTAGAGAATTTATACCATTACCACCTGACGAGAAATTAATAGCTGCCATATTTGCCTCTATATCTAGTGATTCGAAAAATATAATTAGCAAGTCAACATCAATGCAAAAAGTTATGGATATTGCCGATAAAATAGCTCCATCAGATGCAAGTGTCTTAATTACAGGGAAGTCAGGCACTGGTAAGGAGGTTATAGCTAGCTACATCCACAAACATAGCTCTAGAAAAGATAAACCTTATGTGAGGGTAAATTGCGCTGCTATTCCTGAACATTTGCTAGAATCTGAGTTATTTGGTCATGAAAAGGGTGCTTTTACTGGCGCTTTAGCGCGTAGAATAGGTAAATTTGAAGAATCAAGTGGTGGCACATTACTACTTGATGAGATTAGTGAAATGGATATAAAGTTACAAGCAAAGCTGCTCAGAGCAATTCAGGAACATGAAATAGATAGAGTGGGTGGTAATGGACCTATCAAAGTGAATTTGCGAATATTAGCGACCTCTAATCGTGATTTACTACAAGCTATAAAAGATAATACTTTCCGTGAAGACCTATATTTTAGGCTTAATATTATAAATATTGAAATACCTTCTTTGGCAGATAGAAGAGAAGATATCCAAGAGCTAAGCTTAGGCTTTATAACAAAATATTGCTTAAGTAATAATCTAGAAATTAAAAATCTATCAACCAGTGCAATAGCTAAAATGCAAAATTATAACTGGCCAGGAAATGTTAGGGAGCTTGAGAATACTATCCATAGAGCTGTTCTGTTGTCCAATGGTCAAACGATTGAAGCTGATGATATCAATATAAAAACCGCCGAAGATAACAGCAAAGTTAATGACGGTGAAAAGAACTTAATTTTAAATACAGTGAATTATTGCCTTGGAGATTTATCTAACGCAGCTAATATTCTTGGTATCTCAATTAATATTTTAAAAGATAAACTCAAGCTTTATA
>JAKONF010000045.1 GCA_022702085.1 Rickettsiaceae bacterium
TATTCTTCAATAAAAGCTACGAATTGCTCAACGTCGTGTTTATACGATATCAAAGTGTGAGAAGAATAATTTTTTTGCAGTTTTAGATATTCTTGCCATTGATCAATTTTTCCTGAAATATCTGCAGTGATTTTGGTCATAATTAAAAATTCCTATAATCTATATTACTTACCAATACAAAAATTAGCAAAAATTTCGCCCAAAATTTCTTCTACGGTAATTATGCCAGTTATATTGCCTAAATATCTTATAGCCATTCTAATGTCTTCTGTACTTAATATCAAATCATTGTCTAAATCGAATCTACTTAATGATTCAGCAGTGAGTTCTAAAAATTTACGATGCCTGATTCTTGTCACTGCTGGCTGCTGATCAATTTTGACCAAATTTTTTGCTTTATCTTCTATTTCATATAGCAGCTTATCCAAACCTATTTTATTTTTTAAAGAAATATTCAAAGTATCAATAGGTAACTTAAAGGAATGTTCATTGTCTATTATATCAATTTTATTAAGTACAGCGATTGTATTTTCGTCAATTAAAGACAGTAAATCGTTATTACTTGACGTTAGTGGATTTTCAAACATAATGATTTTTAAATCAGCATTGGCTGCAGCAGCAATTGATCTTTTTATACCCTCTCCTTCGATGGAATTAACAAAATCTGCTCTGATGCCTGCAGTATCTTGTAAAATAATCGGGTAGCCACCAATATCTAAATGCCCTTCAATTATGTCACGAGTGGTACCTGCAATTGGCGAGACGATAGCCATTTCTCTTTGTAATAAAAAATTCAGCAAAGTTGATTTACCAACATTAGGAGAACCAATAATTGATAAAGTTATGCCATTGCGTAATCGCTCTCCTCTCCTATTATCATTCAAATAATGCTCTATTTCATGAAAAAGTTTTTTAACATTTGTTTTTATTTCTAAGGTAATAGTATCTGGTATATCTTCGTCAGGAAAATCTATATAAGCTTCCAGTAAACTGATTATCTTGAGAAGTTGAGAACGCCAATTATTATAGATATCTGCAAGTCCACCGCTACTTTGAGCAAGGGCTTGCTTATGTTGATATTTAGTCTCAGCTTCGATTAGATCTGCAAGTCCCTCAGCTGCCGTTAAATCAAATTTATTATTTAAAAAGGCACGCTTAGCAAATTCACCACGCTCAGCCATGACGATATCTTTCATGCTTAATAAACTCGCAGATAACAAATTTATTATAGCTATACTTCCATGAGTATGGATTTCAACAACATCTTCGCCAGTAAAACTGGCTGGTGCTTTAAAATATATAACCATGGCATGGTCGATAAGATCTCCATTTGAGTATTCATAAATTTTGCGGTTATATAATTTACGTTCTTCAAATTGTTCCAGTATTTCACTGGTTGATTTTTTAATCAATTTTCCTAAAGCTCTAACACTATTTGGACCTGAGATGCGAAATACCGCAACTCCTGCTTTTCCTGGTGCAGAGCTTAAAGCAAAAATTGTACTCGTTGTATATTCCATTTATTTTATCACTCTTGCTCTGAAAATATATTTAATATAATATAATCGGTTAAATCTATCTAGTTTTAATAAAATTATGCCCGATAAAATAGCTATCAATTCTTCTTTTTTAAGCAACTTGACTTGTCATATCATAGATCACAAAGCACAAATTTCTGAATTTATAAAACTAAAAAATAAAGGAACATTGTATGAAAATTTTGCTAATAGATTTTTTGACTATGTGCCAGTTGATTATGACGTCTTAGATAAATTTGAATTATTTAGCAGTTTTGCCGATGAAGCTTTTACATTTTTGCAAAAGAGAGAAAGTTATAATAAAATAGAGATCATTGATAGTTTAGATAATCATTTCACCTCCATCATGACCATTCATGATAATAAACCATTTATTGTCGATGCTATCAATTGTGCTTTGGCTGAACTCCGTATCAAAGCATTATATACCTTCCATCCAGTTATTAGAACCGAAAGAAATGATAAAGGAGAATTGACAGATATTTTTACAGGCGCCCTTGAGGGTAAAGCTGAATCATTAATTTATATCAAATTAATTGGTAAACTGAGTGCTGAATTAAAAAAATCTTTAAGTGATAAAATAACTAAAATTTTATTGCAAGTAGATGACATTGCAAGTGCTTGGCCATTAGTTAAAGATCGGTTAGAAGCACTTAAAACTGAGGTTAGTAGGCAAAAATCTCCAGCACATAAAGATGAACATATTGCGTTTTTAACATGGCTTAAAAATAATTTTACTTTTTTGGGTTTTATTGAATTTGATTCCACTAATGATAAGCTTACCTCAGAGATAGGAGCTTCTTCCCTTTGGTTAGAAAATAGCCAAGAAATTAAAAATATTATTAATAATTCTAAATTAGCAGCAGTTAAAGAAGAAAATTTAATAAACTTAGGCCGAATAAATTGTTTCTCACCAATTCGCCAAAATAGTTTAGTAGATTATATTTTAGTAAAAAATTATGGATACGACGGCAAAGTCACTAAAATTACGTTGCTGCTTGGCCTTTATGATGCAGATATGCAGTATCAATCATTAAATAATATCCCAATATTAAGAAAAAAATTATCTTGGGTACTTGAGTGCGCTGGTTTTGTGCAAAATAGTTATAATTCTGAAAAACTAAAAATTATTATCGAATCTCTGCCAAAAGAAGCTCTAATTCAGATCGATAAAGATGATTTATATTGCATGAGTATGCATATGCTATCAAGCATGCTTAGCGCTAAGTTAAAAACATTTATTCAGTATAACATCTCTGCTTCTTTTATCAATGTACTTATATTTTTGCCTCGTGAGCGGCTCACACCAGACGTACATAATGCTATAAAAAATTATTTAGCTAATGAATTACAAGGAGTTATTTTATCTGAAACTATCACTGAAATTGTGCAAAACTATTCTCATCTCTTTATAACCATAGCCGTAAAGGATAATAATTTTATATGTTCAGTTGAAGATATTGAACAAGCACTAAATGAAATTTCTACTAATTGGCAAAATGCATTTCGTCAGCAATTAATCGATAATAGCGATGCTTTGCAAGGAGAAAATGATTTTAACATTTATGAATCAGTTTTTTCCTATGATTATCAATATAAATTTTCAGCCTCGGAAGCTACTCAAGATTTACAGTATTTAAAAAAAGCTACTAAAGCAAATAAAGCTGTTTTTAATCTAATTGTAAAAGATAGTTTAAATTTTAATCTCAAGATATATATTGCTAATACCGAATTAGCCCTTTCTGATATTCTACCTTCAATTGAAAATCTGGGTTTTAAAGTACTTAATGAACAAACATTTTCCATACCTAAAGCTGGTGATATTGATAAAAGCTGGATCTATGAGTTTAACTTGACTACTCTTATTGAAACTACTGGCGATGCTAGAATTATCAAGCTAAACGTTGAAGATGCTCTTGATAAAATGTTTAATGGCACACTTGCTAATGATTCATTAAGTAAGCTGATAGTGTTATCAGGTTTTGATTGGCTAAAAGTTAAACTACTTAAAGCCTTAACTCGATATCTACATCAAACTGGTTTTACTTATGGTAAAGGATATGTACAGTTAGTTTTGATTAAACATCATACCTATACAGAATTACTAATCGAATTATTTTTTTCTAAATTCAATCCTCAAGAATACTCAAATGAACTACAGCGCCAAAAAACTCAAGCGATTCTTGTATATTTAGATAACGTAACTAGCATCGCTGAAGACAAAGTACTTAGATCAATGTTTGAGTTAATATTAGCAATAGTGCGTACTAACTACTTTCAAAACAGTAAAAAATCTAAAGATTATCTGTCATTTAAATTTGATTCAAGTAAAGTACCTGGCCTGCCACTACCAATTCCTTATGCAGAAATCTTTGTATATTCTAATGATTTTGAAGGTATACATCTGAGAAGCAGTAAAATTTCTAGAGGTGGTATCCGCTGGTCAGATCGCGGCGAAGATTACCGAATCGAAGTCTTAGGCTTAATGAAAGCTCAAAACACTAAAAATTCTGTGATTGTCCCTGGCGGCGCTAAAGGTGGTTTTTTCTTGTTATTTAATTCAGATAACATGATTCCAGCAGAATATATGAATAAAGCCGTAGAATCTTATAAAAACTTTCTGCGTGGCTTGCTTGATATAACCGATAATATAGTTGATGGCGTAGTAGTGAGACCACTTGATACAATTATATATGATGATGATGATCCATACATTGTAGCTGCTGCTGACAAGGGCACCTCCTCTTTTTCCGATTATGCTAATAACATTGCCGCTGAATATAATTACTGGCTTGGTGACGCTTTTGCTTCAGGTGGCTCAAACGGTTACGATCACAAAAAAATCGGTATCACTGCTAAAGGGG